>NZ_JBHXJK010000005.1:127525-135208 GCF_042723255.1 Amycolatopsis thailandensis | reverse complement strand
CCCTTTCCTCGGGTGAGCCGAGGAAAGGGGGCCTTCACGCGCTTTGCAGTGTCAGGCTCGCAGGCTCGCGCCGAAGCGTTCACCGGCGACCGCGACGGCGGCGTCACGGGCCTTGGTGGCCTCGTCGACGGTCAGCGTGCGGTCCGCGGCGCGGAACCGCAGCTTGTACGCCATCGATCGCTTGCCCTCGCCCAGTTGCTCGCCCTGGTAGGAGTCGAACAGCGTGATGTCTTCGAGCAGCTCCCCCGCGCCTTCGCGCAGCGCCTCGGCCAGGTCGGCCGACGGCACACCCGTCTCGGCGACGAGGGCGACGTCGAGCAGCACCGGCGGGTACGCCGAGATCCGCGGTGCCGGACGGCTGTCCGGGATCGGGATCGCGTCCAGGTCGAGTTCCATCGCGACGGTGCGCGGCGGCAGCCCGAGCGCCTCGACGACCTTCGGGTGCAGCTCACCGGCGTAGCCGACGGGCCACTGGCCCACCCGCAGCTGCGCGCACCGGCCGGGGTGCCACGGCGGCTGGTCCGCCGCGGCCGTGGTCAGCTCGACACCGGCGGCCTGCGCCACCAGCCGCGCGGCCTGCACCGCGTCGGCCCAGTTCGCCTGCTCGCCCTCGCCCCACCAGCCCGCGCGGCCACGCTGGCCGGCGAGCACGACGGCGACGTGCAGTGGCTGCGGCGGGACGGCCGCTTCCAGGACCGCGAGCTCCTCGTCGGTCGGCCGCCGGTCCACCCCGAGCGAAGGCATCGGGATCGGGTTCGGCCCGGGCAGCACGACCTGTCCGATGTGGAACAGCGAAACATCCTTGAAGCCACGGGAGATGTTGCGCTGCAGGATCTCCAGCAGCCCCGGCAGCAAGGTGCTCGCCATCCGGTCCTTGTCCGCTTCCAGCGGGTTGCGGACCTGGATCGTGCTGCGGCGGACGTCGTCTTCGGGCAGCCCGAACGAATCCCAGACCGAGTCCGAGATGAACGGGAAGGGCAGCACCTCGACGTAGCCGTTCTCCGCCAGCGCCCGCGCGACCGAACGACGGCGGCGCTGCGTGTCGGTGAGACCACGACCGGCCGGAGCGTCGGGCAGCACCGACGGGATGCTGTCGTAGCCCTCCAGCCGGAGCACCTCCTCGACCAGGTCGGCGGGCTGCACCAGGTCGCCGCGCCAGCTCGGCGGGACGGCGGTCACCAGCGCGGTGCCGTCCTCGGACGTGCCCACGTTGACCTTGCAGCCGATCTGCGAGAGCCGCTTGACCGTGACACCGCGCTCGTAGCGCACCCCGGCCACCTGGTCGGGCATGCTGATCGGCATGGTCACCGGCTGGTTCGGCTCGACGCCGCCCTCGTCGGTGCGGCCGGGCAGGATCGAGCCCTCGCCGTACTGGCGCAGCAGGCGCGCGGCGAATTCGACCGCCACCGCGCAGAGCTGCGGGTCGGTGTAGCGCTCGAAGCGCTTGGCCGCCTCGGAGAACAGCTTGTGCCGGCGGGCAGTCCGGCTGATCGACGACGGGTCCCAGTGCGCCGCTTCGAGCAGCACGTCGGTGCTCTCCGGCGTGATCTCGGTCGACGCGCCACCCATCGTGCCCGCCAGCGAGATGACCCCGCTGTCGTCGGCGATGATCACGTCGTCCACGTCGAGCGTGCGCTCGACATCGTCCAAAGTGGTCAGTTTCTCGCCCGGCTTCGCCTTGCGCACCACCAGATCGCCCTTGACCGAACCGGTCGCGAACGCGTGCAGCGGGTGCCCGAGTTCGAGCATGACGTAGTTGGTCACGTCGACCGCGAGCGAGATCGAACGGATCCCCGCCAGCATCAGCCGCCGGCGCATCCACCACGGCGTCGGCGCCGTCGCGTCGAGGTTCTTCACCCGGCGCAGGACGAACCGCTTGCAGCCTTCGGTGTCTTCGAGGCGCACCGGCCAGGCGTCGCTCTCGGCCTCGGGGACCTCGATGGACGCCGGGTCGCCGAACGCGACGTCGAGCGCGTTGGACAGCTCGCGGGCCAGGCCGCGGACCGACAGGGTGTACCCGCGGTCCGGGGTCGGCGTCACTTCGAGGACGGTGTCTTCGAGACCGAGCAGCTTGTTCGCGTCCTCGCCCGGGCTGGCGGTGCTCGGGGGCAGCACCAGGATGCCGGAGTGGTCGTCGCCGATGCCGAGTTCGCGCGCGGAGCAGATCATGCCGTCGCTGAGGCGGCCGTAGGTCTTGCGCGAGCCGATCTCGAAACCGCCGGGCAGCACCGTGCCGGGCAGCGCGACGACGACCAGGTCACCCTCGGCGAAGTTCGTGGCGCCACAGATGATCCCGCGGGTCCTGATCCCGGCGGGGCCGTCGTCTTCGAACGGACCTTCGTCGTCATCCTCGTCGTCGTCGAGGTTCTCGTCCGGCTTGTCGGCCTCGGCATCGTCGGACTCGCCGACGTCGACCCGGCAGAAGCGGACCGGCTTCTTGAACTCGGTGAGCTCCTCGATCTCGGCGACCCGGCCGACCACGAGGGGGCCGGTGACCGGTTCGAGCTTCCGGACGTCGTCGACCTCGATGCCGATGCGCACGAAGGCGTCGGCCAGATCCTGGGCCGTGACCTCTTCGTCGACGTCGAGGTGTTCGATCAGCCAGCTGGCTGGGACCTTCACTCAGGCCTCCGTTCCGAAGGGCAGGGTGAACCTGATGTCGCCCTCCACCATGTCGCGCATGTCCGGGATTCCGTTGCGGAACTGCAGGGTGCGCTCGATACCCATGCCGAAGGCGAAGCCCGAGTAGACCTCGGGGTCGACGCCGCAGGCACGCAGGACGTTGGGGTTGACCATGCCGCAGCCGCCCCATTCGACCCAGCCCGGTCCGCCCTTCTTCTCCTCGAACCAGACGTCGACCTCGGCCGACGGCTCGGTGAACGGGAAGAAGTGCGGGCGCAGGCGGGTCTTCGAGGTCCCGCCGAACATCGCGCGGGCGAAGGCGTCGAGGGTGCCCTTGAGGTGGGCCATCGTCAGACCCTTGTCCACCGCGAGTCCTTCGACCTGCGAGAACACCGGGGTGTGCGTGGAGTCGAGCTCGTCGGTCCGGTAGGTGCGGCCGGGGCAGACGACGTACACGGGCAGGTCGCGGTGCAGCAGCGTGCGGGCCTGCACCGGCGAGGTGTGCGTCCGCAGCACCAGGCCCGAGTCCTCCTCGCCGAGGTAGAACGTGTCCTGGAGCTGGCGCGCGGGGTGGTCCTTGCCGAAGTTCAGGGCGTCGAAGTTGAACCACTCGGCTTCGAGTTCCGGACCGTCGGCGACCTCGTAACCCATCGCGACGAACGCGTCGGCGATGCGCTCCGACAGGGTCGCGATCGGGTGCCGGGCGCCGCGGGGCACGCGGTCCCACGGGAGCGTGACGTCGACGGTCTCCTCGCGGAGCACCTTTTCGTCACGTTCGACCTGGAGCACGGCACGGCGGTCGTCGAAGGCGGCTTGGATGCCCTGGCGCGCTTCGTTGACCCGCTTGCCCGCCTCGGCCTTCTCCTGCTTCGGCAGCGCGCCGATCTCGCGGCGGGCGAGCAGCAGCGGAGACTGGTCCCCGAGGTGAGCGGGCTTGACCGCCGCCAGCGCGTCGAGATCCGCCGCGGCCGCGAAATCCGTCTCGGCCTGCTTGACGGCGGCCGTCAACGTTTCCGGCGCGAGGGCTCCCGCCTGGGGGTCCTGCTTGTCGTTGGCTTCGGACATAACTCCTCGGCGTCCGCTGGGACTGGTCCGGTGCACGCGAGCGCACGCATGGGTTTAGCAGCAGCTGAATTCTATGGGACAGCGAACGACGGCCCCCGATCACCCTCGGGCTGGGCACAGCGTCGCTCAGGAGTGCGAAAAACGCGCTCTACGCCGTAAACAAGGTGCTGGAACGAACACTGCGTTCCATGAGAGCTCCCTTGGTGTCGTGGTGCGACGGCGTGGTGCCCGCGACTCTACGTGGCCGCGGGCACCGAAGCCATCCGTTTCCGGCTCAGCGCCCGGCGAAGGCGCCTTCGAAGTCCACCTTGCCGAACTCGTCGGGGACGATGCCGTCGGCGGCGTAGCGGTACAGCGCGGTCTGGTAGATCCCGGCCAGCGTCGTGCAGAGGATGGAGACCAAGAACCCCCACACGAGTGAAATCCCGATGGAGACGACGATCGTGATGGTTCCGCCGAGCAGGAAACCGGCGCCCATGAAGACCGCGAATCCGGCCAGCGTCAGCAGGACACCGACCAGCCCGATGCCGAACCTTCCGGCGGCCTGCTCTCCCCAGGTCCGCTTGAGCAGCTCCGCCGAGCGCTTGGCCCCGTGCCGGACACCGGCGTCCTCGATCATCATCACCGGCAGGACCAGATACGTGATCAGGTTCCAGGCGGCTCCGGCCAGCCTGCCGACGATCAGGCCGATGAACCCGAACCGCTGCTCGATCTCCCGCAGGATCAGGGAAACCGTCGCGGTCACCACCGACCAGCCCAGCAGCGGCAGCCATCGGCGGCCTGCTTCGGCCAGCCCCGCGGACACGCGCGGATCGTCACCGCGCAGCGCGACGTCGGCCTGCGAAATGAGGGCGGCGTTGAAGAACACCGTGACGAAAGCGGCCGCGAGGTAGAACAGTCCGATCATCACGTACGAACCGGGCGTCAGCCGGGAGTGGTCGGCGATCTCGGTGTGGGAGATCCAGTAGCCGCTCCCGAGGAAGACCGCGGCGACCAGCAGCCCGGCGACGGCGGCGAGCACCGGGAAGATCGCGAGTTCCTTGCGGGACCGCAGAACTCGCCAAGAAGCACCGAACAAAGCGAAAGAACGGGCGATACGCCCCATGATTACCCCAGTGAATCAACGGAAACGGTGACGCCGCAGCTTAACGATCAGTCCGGGACGCCATCGCGTTGGTGTACACGCAGATCGCGGCGGCCGTCGCGAGGTTCAGGCTCTCCGCCCGGCCGTACATCGGGATCTTGACCGCGAGGTCGACAGTCTCCTGGACGCTCCGCGGCAAACCATGTGCCTCGTTGCCGAAAACCCACGCGGTGGGCTCGTCGAAGGTCACTTGATCGAGTTCGGTGTCGGCGTAACCGTGCGCGCCGAGCGTGCGGAGTCCGGCGGCGGAGCAGGCCTTCAAGGCCGCGTCGACGTCCCGGATCCGGGTGATGGCGGGGTGGAACAGGCTGCCGGCGGCCGCGCGGACGCATTTGCCGTTGTGCGGGTCGACGCTGTCCCCCGCGAGGACGACCGCGTCGGCGCCGGCGGCGTCCGCGACCCGGATCACGGTGCCCGCGTTGCCGGGGTCCGCGACGTCGACGAGGACGACGACGAGCTTGGCGCCCGGCTTGAGGACGGTCTCTTGTGGACGGTCGACGAGCGCGCAGACTGCGACGATGCCCTGCGGTGTCACGGTCTCGGACAGTCCGTCGGCGGCGCGGTCGGTGATCGGCGAGACGGGGACACCGGCCTCGCGCGCGGTGACGAGCAGCCGCTCGTGCTGCGCGGCGGCGCGTTCGGTCACGAACAGCTCGTACACCTTGCCGCCGTCTTCGAGGGCGGCCTGGACGGCGTTCGCGCCCTCGGCGAGGAACCGGCCGGTCTTTTCACGCTCGGCCCGGCGCGTGAGCTTGCGCGCGGCAACGACCCGGGGCGTCCGTTCGGTGAACGGAGCCGCCCCGGGTCGCGGAAAAGCGCTGTCGCCGGTCAGGCCGACTTCTTCTCTTCGGTGTTCACGTTCGCCTTGGCCAGCTCGGCCAGCGCGGTGAAGGCGGCGGCGTCGTTGACGGCGAGGTCCGCGAGGATCTTGCGGTCGACCTCGACACCCGCGGCCTTGAGGCCCTGGATGAACCGGTTGTAGGTCACGCCGTTGGCGCGGGCCGCCGCGTTGATGCGGGTGATCCACAGCTGGCGGAAGTCACCCTTGCGGGCACGACGGTCCCGGTAGGCGTAGTTCAGCGAGTGAAGCGTCTGCTCCTTCGCCTTGCGGTACAGCCTCGAACGCTGGCCGCGGTAGCCGCTGGCGAGCTCGAGAGTCGCGCGACGCTTCTTCTGGGCGTTGACAGCCCTCTTGACGCGTGCCACTGGTCCATCCTGTCGATCTGGGGGCGCGGCGGGCGCGCCCGGGGTTTACAAGTGCGGGGGTGTCAGCGGCCGAGGAGGCGCTTGACGCGGCCGACGTCGTTCTTGGCGATCTCGGTCGTGCCTTCGAGGCGACGGGTGAGCCTGTTGGACTTCTTCTCCATCAGGTGGCGGCGGCCGGCCTTCTGGCGGCGCAGCTTGCCGGTACCCGTGACGCGGACACGCTTGGACGTCCCGCTGTGCGTCTTCATCTTCGGCATTACGTTGTCCTCTTTCGTGCGGCGGCACACCGGGGTGCTCCGGTGTGCCGCTGACATGTGCTGGTCGGCGCTACGCGTCGGCGGGCGGCTCGGACGAATCGTCCTTGGCTGCCTTCGCGGCCTTCTGCGGCTTCACGTTCTTGTGCGGAGCCAACACCATGATCATGTTGCGACCGTCCTGCTTCGGCGACGACTCGACGAAACCGAGTTCCGTCACCTCGTCGGCGAGCTTCTGCAGCAGCCGGAAACCGAGTTCCGGCCGGGACTGCTCGCGACCACGGAACATGATCGTGACCTTGACCTTGTTGCCTGCCGCGAGGAAGCGCGACACGTGACCCTTCTTGGTCTCGTAGTCGTGCTGATCGATCTTCGGCCGCAGCTTCTGCTCTTTGATGACGGTGAGCTGCTGGTTGCGGCGGGACTCGCGGGCCTTCTGCGCGCTCTCGTACTTGAACTTGCCGAAGTCCATGAGCTTGCATACGGGCGGGCGTGCCTGAGGAGCGACCTCGACGAGATCGAGATCGTTCTCCTGTGCCAGCCGCAGCGCATCTTCGATCCGGACGATGCCGACCTGTTCACCGGCGGGTCCGACGAGGCGGACTTCCGGCACCCGGATTCGGTCGTTGATGCGTGTCTCGGAGCTGATGGGGCCTCCCTGGTTCGAGGTAAATTCTTCTACCGTTTCGACCTGGTGCCCACATGCCGAAGGCCCCGGTACCGTGAGGTACGCGAGGCCCACTCATTCCGATCGCGTTCAGTCTCCAGAACCGAACACACCGCCTCGGACGCCCGAAATCGTCTTTGGCGAGACCGGACCCGGACACCTGGTGTTGCGGCGGTGACGCGGGTGGGAGCGGGGCTCCACTTGTCGCCCCCGATCGCTCGGGGGCTGGTCGCTCGTGGAAGGGTACCAGACGTGTCAGATGAACCCGTTCAGCAACCCCCGTATTCCCCGGACGTCCGCGGCCTGGAGGACATCCCGAGCGTCGAGGTGATCAGCAGGGCGGCCGTCATGCTGCTCTCCGCCGGCGCCGAACGACTCGGCCTCGCCGACGAGGATCCGGCGAACTCACCGCACCGCGACCTCGACGAGGCCCGCCGTCTGATCACCGCCCTCGCCGGGCTGGTGACCGCTTCGGCAGAGTATCTCGGCCTGCACGCGGGCCCGTTGCGCGACGGCCTCCAGTCGTTGCAGAAGGCGTTCCGGGAGGCTTCGGCCGTGCCGGACGCTCCCGGACAGGGTCCGGGCGAGAAGTACACGGGGCCCGTTTACTAGGTCTCCCCGTTCCTCAAGTGTCATGAGGGGTGCCCTTAAGTCAAAATTTTTGGTAAGGGGACCCCGCATGAAAAACGGCCCAACCAACCAGCGGGAAATTGAAAAAAAAAATT
>NZ_JBHXJK010000005.1:54030-127515 GCF_042723255.1 Amycolatopsis thailandensis | reverse complement strand
TTAAAACCGGACCCCCAGTCCCACAGGGCACAGGGGGGGCCCAATTAACAATATTTTTGTCTTAAGGGGACCCCTCATGACATCCGGCCCTACCAACGAGCGTCATATTCAACTAACATTTTAGATGTGAGTGGGTTAGCGAAGGTGCCGAGGTCCCTCCTGAGGGACGAGGCCTACGAGAACATCCGCCGGGCGATCATCGACGGCACCTTGCCGCCGGGGACGAACCTGCGCGACGGCGACCTGGCCGATCAGCTCGGCTTGTCGAGGGCGCCGGTGCGCCAGGCGCTGCTGAGGCTCATCGAGGACGGCCTCGTCGAGTCGAAGCCGCAGAGCTACACACGCGTGGCCGGGTTCGTGCCCGACGACGTCCGCGACGCGCTCCAGCTGGTGCGCGCGCTGCACGAGTTCGCCGTCCGCGCGGGAGCGCCGCGGATGGGGGCCGCCGAGGTCGCGGCGATGCGCGCGGCCAACACCCGGTTCGCCGACGCGATCACCGCCGGGGACATCGCGGCCGCGATCGCCGCCGACGACGAACTCCACGACGTCCCGGTGGCCGCCGCGCGCAACCGGGCGATCGCCGCGACGCTGGCCCGCTACACACCGCTGCTCCGACGTCTCGAATACGCCCGCTTCGGCTCTCTGCCCGCGCACCGGTCCGTCCAGCGCCACGCGGAGCTGGCCGACGCCATCGAAGCGGGCGACGTCGACGCGGCCTGCGCGATCACCGCCACGATCTGGACCGAACTCGAAGCCCTCCTGGAGACGCCATGACCCTCGCCGACTTCCCGCGCTACCCGCTGCTGCTCGGCCCCTCCCCCGTCCACCCGCTCGACCGGCTCACCGCCCACCTCGGCGGCGCGAAGGTCTGGGCGAAACGCGAGGACGTCAATTCCGGTATTGCGTTCGGCGGCAACAAGACCCGGAAGCTCGAATACTTGGTAGCCGACGCGCTCGCTTCCGGGGCGGACACGCTGATCTCGATCGGCGGCGTGCAGTCGAACCACACCCGCCAGGTCGCCGCGGCCGCCGCGCGCGCTGGGCTCAAGGCCGTGCTGGTGCAGGAGAGCTGGGTCGACTGGAACGACCCGCTGTACGACAAGGTCGGCAACATCCAGCTCTCGCGCATCCTCGGCGCGGACATCCGGATGGTCGAGGCCGGATTCGGCGTCGGGTTCAAGGAGAGCTGGGAGAACGCGGTCAAGGAGATCGAAGCCGACGGCGGCAAGCCGTACGCGATCCCGGCGGGCGGTTCGGACCACCGCCTCGGCGGGCTCGGCTTCGCGAACTGGATCGTCGAGCTCGAAGCGCAGGAGGCCGAACTCGGCGTCTTCTTCGACACGGTGGTCGTGTGCTCGGTCACCGGCAGTACCCAGGCCGGGATGGTCGCCGGAGCCGCGCTGTCGGGCAAGCCGCGGCGGATCCTGGGTATCGACGGATCGGCGAAACCGGCCGAGACCCGCGACCAGGTCACCCGGATCGCCCGGGCGACCGCCGAACTGATCGGCGCCGGCGAGATCTCCGAGGTCGAGCTGGACGAGCGGTACCACGCCGGGATCTACGGCATCCCGGACGAGTCCACTTTGGACGCGATCCGGACGCTGGCGCGGCTGGAGGGTGTCCTCACCGATCCGGTGTACGAGGGCAAGTCGATGGCGGGGCTGATCGACCTCGTCGGCCGCGGTGAGATCTCGCGGGACTCGAACGTGCTCTTCGCGCACCTGGGCGGGCAGCCCGCGCTGAACGGGTACACGAGCGTGCTCTAGCTCCCGAAGTGTCATGAGGGGTCCCCATGGGACGAAAAATGTCCTAAGGGGACCCCTCATGACACGCGCGGGGATCAGTCCACCACGGCCAGGACGTCGATCTCCACCAGCAGCCCGGCGGGCAGGCCGACGTACACGGTGGTGCGGGCCGGGTGCGGGGCCTCGCCGATCAGCTTGTTGTAGACCTCGTTGAACACGCCGAAGTGGTCGACGTCGGTCAGGTACACGCGCACCATCACCGCGTCGGCCAGGCTCGAACCGGCGGCCTCGAGCACCGCTTCGATGTTCTTGAAGGTCTGCTCGGTCTGCTCGCCGACCGTGTCGCCGACGATGGCGCCGGTGGCCGGGTCGAAGGCGACCTGACCGGCCACCTGCAGGATGTTGCCCTTGCGGACCGCCTGCGAGAACGCGGCCACCGGCTTCGGCGCGTTCTCCGTGCTGATCGCGGTCTTGCTCATTCCAACTTCCCCTTTCGGTTCCCCGTCCATCCACTGTGGACGGAAGCTTCTTCGGTGGCGGCCACCAGTTCGGGCACGAGCCCCATCAGGCCGTCGTAGTCCAGCAGGACCTTCGGCACCGAGATCGACGCGGCCGCCAGCACCACGCCGCCCGGACCCCGGACCGGCGCGGCGACGCAGTGGATGAAGTCCTCGTGTTCGGCGTTGTCCACCGCGTAGCCGCGGTCGGCGACGAGCGCGAGTTCTTTCCCGTACGCCTCGGACGTGGTGATCGTGTTCGGTGTGCGGACGAAGAAGTCGATCCTCGACACCACGTCCGCCTGTTTCTCCGGCGTCATCGCCGCGACGAGCACCTTGCCGACGGCGGTGCAGTGCAAGGGCGCGCGTTTCCCGATGCGGGAGTACATCCGCACCGAATGCCTGCCCTCGAACTTGTCGATGTAGACGACCTCGCCGTCCTCATAGGACGCGAGGTGGATGGTGTGCCCGGTGCGCGCGTTGAGCCCGGCGAGCGCCGATTGCGCGGTGCGGCGGACATCGCGGTCCTCCAGCGCCTGCTGCGCGAGATCGAACAGCGCGCTGCCCAGCCGGTAGTACCGCTGCCCTTCCCGGCGTACGAAGTGGTGCGACTCCAGCGTCCGGAGCAGGCGCAGCACGGTCGACTTGTGCACGCCGATCTCCTCGGCGAGCTGATCGAGGGTCTTCGGCTCACGGGCGAGCCCGCTCAGCAGCGTGAGTGCCCTGTCCAGGCTCTGGCTCATCCGCCCACCAATCCCTTGTCCGTCAGCTTCGCCGCCGTCCATGCTGCCTCATCCGCACCGAGGAGCGCTTCGACGACGGATTCCGGCAGTGGCGTCCCCACGTCGTCGTGGGTCAACAGGGTGGCGGCGGCCTGGAGGTGACCACGCCGCAGCCGCGCCGCCGGGTCGTCGCCGCGCAGGGTGGCGGCGAGGAAGCCGGCCGCGAACGCGTCACCGGCGCCGACCGGCTCCACGACGTCGACCTGGAGCGCGGGCGAGAACAGGGGCGCCTCGTCGCCGTCGATCAGGGTCACGCCGCGTTCCCCGTGCTTGACGACCAGCGTCTTCGGCCCGGGCAGCGCGGTTCGCAGCCGCTCCGGGTCACCGGTCCCCCACACCCGCTCGGCCTCGTCCTCCCCGGCGAGCACGATGTCGGCGCGGGCGGCCAATTCGGCCAGCACCGAAGGATCGCGACCGGTCCACAGCGCGGGCCGGAAGTTCACGTCGAACGACACCAGCGTGTCGCCGCGCGGGCGTTCCATCAGGGCGCGCACCAGGTCGAGGCAGCCGTCCGACAGCGCGGGCGTGATCCCGGACAGATGGATGACACGCACCCCGTCGAGATCGAGTTTCCCCAGCAGCCCGGCGTCCATCCCGGACGCGGCCGACCCCTTGCGGTAGTACCGCACAGGGCTGCCTTGAGCACCGCTTTCCTTGATGTAGAGCCCTGTCGGACGCGTCGGGTCGACCATGACCGCGCTGACGTCCACCCCCGCGGCGGCGATCTCGCGCACCAGCGCGCGACCGAACGGGTCGTCGCCGACGGCGCTCACCCACGCGCTGGCGAAACCCAGCGCCGGGAGATGGCAGGCGACGTTCGACTCGGCCCCGCCGATCGTCCGTACCCACTTCCGCACCTCGTCGGGCGGCCCGGATTCGGCCGGTACGAACAAGGCCATCGACTCCCCGATGCACAAAACGTGGGGCGCGCTTGTCACCTTCGCGTCTCCTAGTCGTCACGCCGTTGACCTCTAGCGGACCGGATGCTACACCTATCCCACGCAATATGCGCAACGTCCGTTGCAACATACGCAACCGAGGTGAACCTCATGTTCGAAGCCGGCACCATCGATTCCGCCGCGGTCGCGGCCGTCCGCGAGGAGCGCGTCGACTGGCGCTTCCGCTCGGTCGCGCCCGCGCTGTCGGGACTCACGATCGGCGAAGCCGCCGCCCGCGGCGCGAAGCTGTTCGAGGACGGCTTCTTCGGCCCGTTCGTCGTCCTCGACGAAGAGGCCGTCGAACACAACCTGCGCACGATGGCCGACTGGTGCGCCGAACGTGGTGTCGCGCTGGCGCCGCACGGCAAGACGACGATGGCGCCGCAGCTGTTCGAGCGACAACTCCAGCACGGCTCGTGGGGGATCACCTGCGCGAACGCCGGGCACCTGCGGATCTACCGGGCGTTCGGGGTCTCCCGGATCCTGCTGGCGAACCAGCTTCTCGACCCGTCGGGCTTGAAGTGGCTCGCCGCGGAACTGGACGCCGACGACGACTTCGAGTTCGTCTGCTGGGTCGACTCGGTCCGCGGTGTCGAACTGATGACCGAAGCCCTGCGCGGTGCCCGCCGCAAGGTGGACGTCCTCGTCGAACTCGGCGCCGAGGGCGGCCGCACCGGTGTCCGCGACACCGAGACCGCGCTCGCCGTCGCCGAAGCCGCGCACGCGAGCCCCGCCCTGCGGCTGCGCGGATCCGGCGGTTACGAGGGCGCGCTCTCCCACCACACCGACGAGAAGTCGCTCCAGCTGATCAGCTCCTATGTGGACGGCCTACGCGAACTCGTCTTCGCCTTCCACGGCAAGGGCCTGCTCGACGACGCCGGGCAGATCATCGTCACCGGCGGCGGCAGCGCGTACTTCGACCGCGTCGCCGACGAACTCACCAAGGACTGGGGTGACCTGGACGTCCTGCCGATCCTGCGCAGCGGCGCCTACGTGACCCACGACGACGGCTTCTACCGCGTGATCTCCCCGCTGGGCGAGCACCCGCGGATCGAGGGCGTCGCCTCGTTCCGTCCCGCGCTGCGCGCCTGGGCCCAGGTGACGTCGAAGCCGACGGACGAACTCGCCCTGCTCACCATCGGCAAACGCGACGCCTCCTTCGACGAAGGCATGCCCGAGCCACGCCTGATCCGCAAGAGCGACGGAGCACCCTCCGTGCTCGAAGGTCACTCCATCCAGAAGATGAACGACCAGCACGCGTTCCTCACCCTGCCCGAGTCGTCACCGGTCGAGGTCGGCGACTGGATCGCCCTCGGTCTGTCGCATCCCTGCACCGTGTTCGACAAGTGGCCCCTCATCCCGGTCGTCGGCCCCGACGGCGAGACCGTGCTCGATTTCGTCCGCACCCACTTCTGATCCGTCCTCCACCGCCGCAGAGGAAGAATCATCATGGACATCGTCGTCCGCTCCGCACTGGTCGCCGACGGCACCGGGGATCCGCTCACCAGGCACGACGTGGGCATCTCCGGTGGCCGGATCGCCAGTGTCGCCGAACCCGGCTCGCTCGCGGGCCGCCGCACCATCGACGCCGACGGACTCGTGCTCGCGCCCGGGTTCATCGACATGCACTCGCATTCCGATCTCCAGCTGCTCGCCAACCCGGATCACCTCGCGAAGCTCTCCCAGGGCGTCACGACCGAGGTCCTCGGGCAGGACGGGCTCTCCTACGCGCCCGTGAACGACGACGTCCTCGCGTCTTTGCGCCAGCAGCTCGCCGGATGGAACGACGATCCGGCCGGCTTCGACTGGAACTGGCGCTCGGTCGGCGAGTACCTGGACCGGCTGGACGCCGGGGTCGCGGTCAACGCGGCCTACCTGGTGCCGCAGGGGACCGTCCGGATGCTCACCGTCGGCTGGGAAGACCGGCCCGCGACCGAAGCCGAGATGAACGCGATGAAGGAACTCGTCGCGACCGGACTGGCCGAAGGCGCGATGGGCATGTCGTCCGGGCTCACCTACACGCCAGGGATGTACGCCACCACCGAAGAACTCGTCGAACTGTGCCGGGTCGTCGGGGAGAACGGCGGTTTCTACAGTCCGCACCACCGCAGCTACGGCAAGGGCGCGCTCGAAGCGTTCGGCGAGATGGTCGACGTCTCCCGCCGTTCGGGCTGCCCGCTGCACCTCGCGCACGCCACCATGAACTTCTCGGTGAACAAGGGCAAGGCGGGGAACCTGCTGGAGCTGCTCGACGAGGCGCTCGACGACGGCTGCGACATCACGCTCGACACCTATCCCTATCTTCCCGGCGCCACGTACCTCTCCGCGCTGCTGCCGAGCTGGTCCACCGAGGGCGGGCTCGACGCCACGCTGGCCCGTCTGTCCGATGTGGACACCCGTGAGCGGATCCGCGCCGAGATCGAGGAGACCGGCTCGGACGGCGCGCACGGCGTGCCGATCGACTGGGAGGCCATCGAGATCAACGGCGTCCGCCGGGACGAGAACTCCCACCTCGTCGGACATTCCGTCGCCGCGTCGGCGCAGCGGGCCGGGAAACCGCCCGCGGAGCTGTACTTCGACGTCCTGCTCTCGGAAAAGCTCGGCACGTCCTGCCTGATGCACGTCGGACACGAGGAGAACGTCCAGGCGATCATGCGGCACCGCACGCACACCGGCGGCAGTGACGGCCTCCTCGTCGGCGCGCGGCCGCATCCCCGCGCCTGGGGCACGTTCCCGCGCTATCTCGCGCGCTACGTCCGCGAACTCGGCGTCCTCGACCTCGCCGAATGCGTCGCCCACCTCACCGGCCGCGCCGCGCGGCGCCTGCGGCTGACCGACCGGGGACTCGTCCGCGCCGGATACGCGGCCGACCTCGTGCTGTTCGACCCGGAAACCGTCGCCGACACCGCCACGTTCGACGAGCCGCGGCAGCAGGCCGCCGGTATCCCCCATGTCTTCGTCAACGGTGTCGCCGCCATCGACGATGGTCATCCGACCGGCGCCCTCGCCGGCCATTCGCTCAGAGCTAGTCGGCGGAGCTGAAATGTATCTACCCGAAGTGACCACACGCTCGAACCCGCCCCGGCCGAAGGCCCCGCTATCGCGGTGGCAGGGCGCCCTGGCATCGCACCGCGACGAGTATGACCAGACGGCGTCCTGCCGACGTCGATCGCGGTCGCGGGTTCACCAACAAACACAGAACCCCGGGAGTGCCCGATGATCGACTGGCTCCAACATTCGACGGGAGGTCTCCTGACCCTCGCCGCCGTCTCGATCGCGGTGTTGTTGTTCCTCATCATCAAAGTCAAACTCGAGCCCTTCATCGCGCTGATCGTGGTCGGCCTGCTGACCGCGCTGGCCGCCGGCCTGCCGGTCGTCCAGATCGTCGGGTCCGCACAGAAGGCATCGGATTCCCTGCTGGAAAAGGGTTTCGGCGGGATCCTCGGGCATATCGCCGCGATCATCGGGCTCGGCACCATTCTCGGGTCCATTTTGGAGCGCTCCGGCGGGGCACAGGTGCTCACCAGTGCGCTGCTGCGGGCCATCGGTGAGAAGCGGGCCCCGTTGGCGATGGGTCTCGCGGGCTTCGTCTTCGGCATCCCGGTGTTCTTCGACATCGGTATCTTCGTGCTGGCACCGCTGGTCTACGTCGCCGCCAAACAGGGCGGCCGTTCGCTGGTGCTGTACGCGTTGCCGCTGCTCGCCGGTCTTTCGATCACGCACGCGTTCCTCCCGCCGCACCCCGGCCCGGTCGCCGCGGCGGGCCTGCTGCACGTGGAACTCGGCTGGATCATCCTGATGGGCCTGGTCTGCGGCATCCCCGCGTTCCTCGTCGGCGGCGTGGTGTACTCGACGTGGATCGGCAAGCGGATCGACGTACCCGTTCCCGCGGAATTCCTTGTCGCGGAAGAAGAAGGCGAAAAGGAGACGAACCCGCCGCCGCTCGGACTGGTGCTGGGGATCATCGCGGTCCCGTTGGTGCTGATCCTCGCCGGTACCTTCGGCAGCATCTGGCTTCCCAAGGCCTCGGCGGCCGCCGGTGTCGCCGCGTTCATCGGTACCCCGGCGGTCGCGCTGACGGTCTCGGTGCTGCTCGCGTCGTGGCTGCTCGGCCTGCGCCGAGGCTTGACGGGCAAGGACTTGAGCGAGCTTTCGGCGAAGTCGCTGCGCCCGGTCGCGATGATCCTGCTGGTGGTCGGCGCGGGCGCGTTCTTCGGCGCCGTGCTGTCCGCGACGGGGATCGGAAAGGCTGTCGCGGGATCGCTGGACAACGCCGGTCTCCCGGTCATCCTGGCGGCGTACGTCATCAGTTGCGGTATGCGCATCGCGCAGGGTTCGGCGACGGTCGCGATCGTGACCACGAGCGGTATCGTCGCGCCGACCGTGGCGACGCTGGGCTACTCGCAGATGCAGCTCGCCCTGCTGGTCGTGGCGATTTCCGCCGGGTCGATCATCGCCTCTCACGTGAACGACGGCGGTTTCTGGATCATCTCGCGCTACTTCAACATGACGGTGCCGCAGACCCTGAAAACCTGGACCGTCCTGGAAACCGTCCTTTCCGTTTCCGGTTTCGGCGTGGCAGCATTGCTCATGGCAGTGGTTTAAACCACCTGAAAGCTGGGAGAGATCACGATGACCGGACTCGATCGACGCACCTTCCTCGGCGCCGTCGGAGCGGCTGGACTCACCACCGTTCTCGGTTCCCACCTCGCGAACGCCTCCGAACAGACCTGTGGACCGAAGGGAACCGGGGCCATCTACGTCAGCAGCTACACCAGTTCCGGGCACGGGCTCGATGTCGCTCACCGGGACGCGGCCACGAACGCGGTGGTCGTCGACCGGACGATCCCGGGAGTCAGCAACGCTTCCTGGTTCGACATCAGCGCCGACCGCAAGACGCTCTACGTGACCAATGAGGACGAGAACGGGCAGATCTCCGCGCTCAGCCTCACTGATCCGGCGAAGCCCAAGCTGCTCAACAAGAAATCGGCGAAGGGCCAGCACCCGACGCATCTGTGCGTCCACTCGAGCCAGAAGTACGTACTGGCCGCGAACTACAGCAGCGGCAGCGTCGTCGTCCTCCCGATCCTCGCGGGCGGAAAGCTCGGTGACGTCGTCGATCTGGCCCAGCACAAGGGCGCCGAGCGTGCCGCGCACGCGCACCAGGTGGTCAACGACCCCACCGGCAAGTGGGTGCTCTCGGTCGACCTCGGCGCGGACTCGGTCTACGTCTACAAACTCGACGTCACCACCGGGAAACTGAAGCTGAACCAGCAGCTGAAGCTCCCGTCGGGCGCCGGGCCGCGTCACCTCGCGTTCCACCCGAACGGCAAGTACGCGTACATCCTCGGCGAACTTCGCGCCGAGGTGACCGTCGCGGCGTGGAACCCGGCCACCGGGAAACTGACCGCCGGACAGGTCGTCAAGGCCGTTCCGGCGGGCACGCCCGGCGAGCAGTACCCGGGCGAGATCACCACGTCCAAGGACGGGAAGTTCGTCTACGCGTCCGTGCGCGGTTCGGACACGATCGCGTCGTTCGGCGTCGGCGAGGACGGCAAGTCCTTGAAGCTGCTGAACAACGCGCCCGTCGGCGGCGTCTACCCGCGTCACCTCACCCTGGATCCGACCGAAAGCTGGTTCTACGTCTCCAGCGACAAGTCCGGCACGCTGAGCTGGCTGCCGCGTGATCCCGCCACCGGTCTCCCGGGGGCCGTCGCCGGAAAACTGGCGCTCCCCCAGGTCAATTCCGTCTTTTTCGCATAAGGAGAGAAATTCCATGAGAACTCGCGTGCTCATCGCGGGCCTCGCGGCGGTCGGCCTCGTCGCGGCCTGCGCGCCGGCCCAGAACACCCCCGCCGCGAGCGGTGGCGACGAAAAGACCGGCACCGTCCGGGTCTGGCTGTTCGACGAAGCCAACCGCGCGCCCAAGGAGGCCGCGGTCAAGGAGGCGATCGCCGAGTTCAAGGCGGCGCATTCGGGCGTCGAGGTCGACGTCCAGTGGATCCCGGTGGAAGGCCGCGCGGACAAGTTCTCCGGCGCCTTCAACGACCCCGCGAGCGCGCCGGACGTCGCCGAGTTCGGCAACACCGACGTCTCCAGCTACGCCGCCACCGGCGCGCTGGCCGACCTGACCGGCGACCTCTCGTCGTGGAAGGAAGGGGCGGACATCCTCCCGGCGGTGCTGGAAACCGCGAAGTCCGGCGGCAAGACCTACGGGCTCCCCTGGTTCACCGGCATCCGCGCCTTGTACTACCGCACGGATCTCTTCGCCGAACTCGGCCTCAAGCCGCCCACGACGCTGGCGGAACTGACCGAGACCGCGAAGACGATCCGCGCCAAGAAGCCGGAGCTGTACGGCATCTCCGTCGGTGGCAAGTACACCTACGCGATGCTTCCGTTCCTGTGGGCGCACGGCGGCGAGATCGCCAAGCAGGACGGCGACAAGTGGAAGTCCACTGTGGACTCCGAGCAGGCCAAGGCCGGCGTGACGGCGTACTCGAACCTGCTGAAGGCGGACATCTGCCCGCCCGAGCAGTGCGCCAACCTCACCGGGACGCAGAGCATCACGGCGTTCGCCGGTGGCAAGGCGGGCATGTCGATCGGTGGTGACTTCAACCGCAAGGCCGTCGAGGCCGGCCAGGTGAAGGGCAAGTACGCGATCATCCCGATCCCGGGCACCGAGGCGGGCAAGATCGCCCCGGCGTTCGCGGGCGGCAACCTGCTCGGCGTGTTCAACGCGACCAAGCGCAAGAGCCTCGCGGTCGAGTTCACCGAACTGCTCGGTGGCGCGAAGTACCAGGAGAAGATGTACGTCGCCATGGGCAACCTGCCCACGCTCGGCAGCGTCCAGCAGAAGCTCGCCGCGAGCGACCCGTCGGTCAAGCCGTTCGTCGACACGCTCACCGCGGGCACGAAGTTCGTCCCCGCCACCGCGGCCTGGTCGAAGATCGACGCGCAGAACGTCCTGCCGACCGCGATCCAGCAGATCGCGACCGGCGGCAAGGACCCGGCGGCCGCGCTCGCGACCGCGTCCGCCGAGATGAACAAGGCGTTCGGCTAAGTGGTCACCAAGGAAATCCCCCGTACCACGGCTCCGGCCGTCCCGGCACGGCGGTCGCCCCGCCGTCGCCGGGACGGGCGGGCCGCCCTGCTCTACCTGGCGCCCGGCGGCATCCTGCTGCTGGCGATGCTGGTGTACCCGATCTACCAGCTCGTGCTGATCTCGTTCTACGACTACGGCCAGCCGCAGGCGGTCGGGAACGCGCCGCTGGTGTTCCTCGGCTTCCAGAACTACACCGATCTCCTGCAGAACCTCCAGTTCTGGGAGGTGCTGGCCAAGACCCTCGGGTTCACCGCGGTCTGCGTCGTCGGGAGTCTCGCGCTCGGGACGGGGCTCGCCGTCCTGGCGACCCGGGTCCGCGCCTGGGCACGGGTCCCGCTGTTCCTCGCGGCGCTGGCCGCCTGGGCGACCCCGGCGATGGCTGGATCGTACGTCTGGCTGTTCCTGTTCGACGCGGACTTCGGCCTGGTGAACGAGGTGCTTTCGGGCCTCGGGTTCACCGGGATGGCGAACCACTCCTGGACCTTCGACACCTACAGCACGTTCGGGCTGGTGGCCGCCGAGGTCATCTGGTGCTCGTTCCCGTTCGTCATGGTGACGATGTACGCGGGGCTCAAGGGTGTGCCGGAGGAGGTCATCGAGGCCGCGTACCTCGACGGCGCGTCGACCTGGCGCACGACGTGGTCGATCACGCTGCCGATGGTGCGGCCGCTGCTGACCATCGCCACCATCCAGTCGATCATCTGGGACTTCAAGATCTTCACCCAGATCTATGTGATGACCAACGGCGGCGGCGTGGCCGGGCGCAACCTCGTGCTCAACGTCTTCGCCTATCAACAGGCCTTCGCCGGACAGGAATACGGTCTCGGCGCGGCGCTCGGAGTCGTGATGACCTTGCTGCTGCTGTCCATCACCGGGCTGTACGTCCGGTCGCAACGCCGGAGCGCGGGATGGGTGTGACGACGGCGCCGAAGACTCGGCGGGTCAAGCGGCCCGGCAGGCTGATCGCCGAGATCATCTGCGTGGTGATCGCGGGGATGGTCGCGTTCCCGGTGTACTGGATGGTGCTTTCGGCGTTCAAACCCACCGGGCAGATCCAGGCGGAGAACCCCCGCCCCTGGACGCTCACGCCGACACTGGAGCACTTCGAACGGGTGCTCAGCGGCGAGGGCTTCGCGATGTTCTTCCTGAACAGCGTGATCGTGGCCGTCGTGGTGGTGGCGTTGTCGCTGCTGCTGTCGTTCCTCTCGGCGGTCGCGCTGACGAGGTTCAACTTCAAGGGCCGGACCGTCCTGCTGGTGATGGTGCTGGTGGCGCAGATGGTGCCGGTCGAGGCGCTGACCATTCCGCTGTTCTTCCTGATGCGGTCGGTCGGCGACGTCGCGCCCGCGTTCGGCACCAACCACCTCGGCTCGCTGATCCTGGTACACCTGGCGTTCAGCCTGCCGTTCGCGATCTGGATGCTGCGCGGGTTCGTCGCCGCGGTGCCGCAGGAGCTGGAGGAGGCGTCGAAGATCGACGGGGCGAGCCGCATGCGGTTCACCTGGCAGATCCTCTTCCCGCTGGTGGCGCCCGGATTGGTGGCGATCAGCGTGCTGGCGTTCATCCACGCGTGGAACGACTTCCTGTTCGCCAAGACGTTCATCATCTCCAACACCGAGAACCAGACGCTCCCGCTGGCGATCCTGGTGTTCTTCAAACCGGAGGACACCGACTGGGGCGCGGTGATGGCGGGCTCGACCCTGATGACCATCCCGGTGCTGGTGTTCTTCATTCTCGTGCAACGACGACTCGTGTCCGTCATGGGCGGCGCGGTGAAGGGCTGACATGCCTGGCTTCGAAACTCTGCTCCCCCGTCCCGTCTCGGTGGAACCGCTGCCGGGACAGTGTTCCGTACCGTCCGAAGTGGACGTGCGGACCGACGAACTACTGCCGGCCGAGGGCTACCGGCTGGAGATCGACCCGTCCGGCGTGACCTTGCACGCGGCCGACGCGGCGGGCGAGTTCTACGGCCGCCAGACGCTCCGGCAGCTCATCGGGCCGGACGCGTTCCGGGCGACTTCGATCCACAGTGGACAACGGACGATCCCGTGCGGTGTGGTCACCGACCACCCGCGGTTCGGCTGGCGTGGCTGTCTTCTCGACGTCGCGAGGAACTTCCGGACCAAGGCCGAGGTGCTGCGGTTCATCGACCTGCTCGCCGCGCACAAGCTCAACGTGCTCAACCTGCACCTGACCGACGACCAGGGCTGGCGGATCGAGATCGCCGAGTTCCCCAAGCTGACCGAGGTCGGCGGCTGGCGGAAGTCGTCCATGGTCGGTCGGCACGACGGGCCGGAGCGCGACGGGCGGCCGCACGGCGGGTTCTACACGATCGACGACCTCCGTGAGATCGTCGCGTACGCCGCCGAGCGTTCGGTGACGGTCGTCCCGGAGGTCGACATCCCCGGGCACGCGCGGGCCGCGATCGCCGCCTATCCCGAACTAGGACCGGAAACCACCGAGCCGTGGGAGGTGTGGACGAGCTGGGGCATCAGCACGTCGCTGCTGAACACGGAGAAGTCCACTGTGGACTTCTTCAAGCGCGTGTTCGACCACGTGCTGGACATCTTCCCGTCGGAGGTCATCGCCCTCGGCGGTGACGAAGTCCCCGGCGCGACCGAGGAACACGGCTGGTTCGTCCGCGAGATCGCCCGGCACCTGGTCGAACGGGGACGTCGCCCGCTCGGCTGGGACGAGGTGCTCGAAGCGGGTGACCTGCCGCCGATGGTCATCGGCTCCTGGCAGAGCGAGGCGGCCGGCGCGCGCGCCGCGGCCGCCGGTCACGACGTCGTCATGTGTCCCGAGGACCACGTATACCTGGACCACCGGCAGTCCGATCACCCCGACGAGCCGATCCCCGTCGGCTACCTGAGCACACTGGAGAGCTTCTACGGCTACGAGCCGGTGCCGTCCGATTTCCCCGAAGGGAAGTCGATTCTCGGCGCGCAGGCTCAGGTGTGGGCGGAGCATCTCGACAACGTGCGGCGGGTGGATTACGTCGCCTTCCCGCGTCTGTGCGCTTTCGCCGAGGTGGCGTGGAGCGACCCGGCGGGGCGGGACTACGCGGAGTTCCTGCCGCGCCTGCGGGACCACCATCTGCCGCGACTGGACGCGCTGGGCGTCGAATACCGGCCGCTCGACGGGCCGCACCCGTGGCAAACGCGGCCGGGGGTTCCGGGCCGTCCGCGCTAGCCGGCAGTGGTTGGACATCGGGTGGGCCGCCCTACGGTGGCCCACCCGGCTCCTTCAACATCCGTTGTCGCCGCGGAGCTCCCGCATCGCTTTCAGGAGCACGTCGGCGGCCATCGCCCAAGTGCGTTTCCCCGCCATCTCCTCACGCAGAAGTCTCGCCATCCCGAAAGAGGGCTTGGGATTGGCGAGAACGGCCGCGATCGCGTCTCCCCACCGCAACGTGTCCTTGTACTCCTCTTCCGTCACCGGGATCAGCTTGTTCGACAGATCCACCGACAGCTCGGATTGTTCCTCGGAGAGCAGAAGGCCCAGTCCGCTTCGCTTGCTGATCAGCGTCGGCACACCCAGCTTGATCGCCTCCAGCCCGACCAGCCCGAATCCCTCGGATCGGGAAGGCATGATGACGACGTTCGCGCGGTGCAGATCCCGCCGCAGATCCTCCCTGTCGGAAGAGTACGGTCGTGGGACCACCCTGAGAGAATCGTTCCCGGCCCAGCCTTTTACTTCGCGGATCAGACGCTCGGAGTCGCTTTTCTCGGCTCCGCGAAGCACCAGTTCGACTTCAGGTTCGTTCGCCCCTCGCTGCGACAACACATGCCCCAAAGCCCTGGCGGCGATGTCGACCCCTTTGATCTGCGCCTCTTGATATCCCAGCCTCCCCATCAGCAGTACGCGAACCGTGTCGCTGAGCACCGGCGTTTCCGCCACGTCCTCCGAGACATCGAACCCCGGGTCGAGCCGCACCACCTCGGGGCCTGCGGAACCACGCAGATGGTCCCTCAGGTTGTTACTCAACGCCGGCCCGACCCCGATCGCCAGATGCGCCTTCTTCGCGATCTCGATCTCGTGCTTGCTGCGCTCTTCGGCACGGGCGGCCGGGTCTCCGTCCATCTTCCGTTTGTCGACCTCGACTCGATCGGAGACGACATGCAGAAAATGCAGGAGCTTGGCGTCCCGGTAGTGGTCTTCGACCAGCCACAGGGCCGCTTCGCCCGTCTTACGGCCGTGCCCGATCACGAAATCGGGAGCGATCGGCGGGGACACGACCGGCGGCCGGGACAGTGCGCTTTCCGGCTCTCCCAGCGCGGAGGGAGGATGCACCAGGTGGACGCCTGCCGCCGCCGCGTCGTGCCTCTCCTCGTCACTGGCGCTCGGTACCGAGCAGTAGACCTCCGCTCCTTGCGCGGCGAGTGCTTTGCAGAGTTCGCGATTGATGGTGCTGATACCGCCGCCGTGATTCGAGGCCCACTCGGTGTTGACCGCCAGCACACAAACCCGCCCTGGGTCGGCGACCGTCAACTCTGGTCGGGGCTCGTCACTTCGCGGCTCTCCGTGGTCCTGCTGCGCCTGAGCCATCTGTTCGCTGCGGAGCCGCTCGACATCTGCGACCGCGCCGACTTCGTTGTACAGGGCGATCGCCGCCGCGCGATGCGCGTCGGAGTCGACCAGGCGACTCTGTGCGGCCGCTACTCGGCCAAGGCCCTCGTAGGCCACCGCCTCTTCTCGCTGCGCTTTACCCGATCTAGCACGGTCGATCGCTGCCCGGTAATGGTCCGCCGACACATCGAAGTTACCCAACAGTAGTTCCGTTTCCGCGAGGTGAGAGATGAGCTGCGCGATATCACCGTCGCGAACGAGAAGTACCAGGTAGTCCTCCAGCACTTTCTCGAAGTTGGCCTTCGCAGCGGCAAGCCCGCCAAGCCGGAGCTCGCAACGCGCGATGCAATCGAGCGCGATCGCCGCGTTCGATTGCTGCGCCTGATCGCGATAGAAGGCCCAGGCGCGTCGCGAGAGGTCCAGCGCCTGACTGAAGTCGCCTCTCTCGTAGGCGAGCCAGGCCCGGTTCGCTCCGACGTTCATCTCGCCGAATCGGTCGTCGGCGGCGGAGAACTCCATCTGGGCGCGCGAGTAGAGCTCCATCGCCGCGTCCTTGCGGCCGAGCTGCATGTTGGCCAGCCCAAGGTTGTTGAGGACGATGGCGACCGCACGATGGTCACCCGTGCGCGTCGCCGCCTCCATCGCCTGTTCGTAGCAAGCCGTCATCAGTTCCCACTGCTTGGTGGCATAGAAGTAGCCTCGAAGGCAATAGGCGAACTGCCAACAAGATTTGTCGTCACGCCGCAAGGCCATCTCTTGGAGCAACGGGAGGAAGTTGTCGACTTCGCTCTCCATCCATTTGCCCGCCGAATAAGAATCCGGGAATAACGGTGTCTCCACGGCCGGAGACGCCAGATCGAGCTCAAGTCGATAGCGATGCTCGTCGATGTGGGAATCAGCGGCGGCGGCGGCGTGCAAGAAGTACTCGAAGAGCCTCCTTCTCGCCGAATCTTCCTCCGGATCGGACAGCAGTTCAGCCTCAGGACGGCGCAGGTGGTCCCGCAACACATCGTGCAGGCGGTATGCACTGTGAGAATGACGTTCGAGCATCCCTGCCCTGATGAGCTCGTCCAGCAGGCTTTCGGCCGCGGCAGGGGTGATTCCGGCCAGAGCCCCGGCGGCCCACGCGTCCACCCGGGGGCCTGGATGCGCCGCGATGAGCTGCAGCATCGCCAGCTGTGCGTCGGACAGCGTGGCGCAGGAGGCTTCGAGTACCGCGGTCACGCTTCGCAGCCCATCGGTGAATTCATGATGTCGAGCTGCTTGATCGGCGAGGCGGGCAGCCACATCCTCAAGCCGCCGCGCCGGATTGTCCCGGAAACGCGACGCGACGATGCACACCGCGAGGGGAAGCCGATAGCACATCTCGGTGATCTTCCGGACGACCGCCGGATCGCCCCTTTCGTTCTTCGCTCCCAATTCGGCGACCGACGTGAACAGAGCGACCGCGGCCGCAGGTTCCAGCGCCCGGACGTGCTGGTGCAGGGCCGCGTCCAAGACCGTCAGTGGCTGACGGCTGGCGATTATGACCGCGGACCTGCCGTTGGGAGGGCGCAAGGCATGCACCTGCTGAGCACTCGAGACGTTGTCGAGCATGACCAGGACGCGGCGGCTGGCGAGTTTCTGCCGGAGAAGCGCGGTCCGGTCTTCCTCGGACGACGGCACCAGTTCGCCAGGCACCCCCAGCCGTCGCAAAACACGGACGAGGGCCTCGTCTTTTCCCAAGGGGTGACTGTCCGGGTTGTAGCCCCGCATGTCGAGGTAGATGCAGCCGTCCGGGTAGTCATGATGGAGCCGCTCGGCCACCCACAGCCCGATCGCCGTCTTGCCGACACCGGCCATGCCGTAGAGCACGCAAACACGCGCTAAGCGACTCGGCTCGGCGGGGCTGAGATACCGCTCGAGCGCCCTCGCTTCGTCGTCACGACCGATCAACTTGCTCGGCCCGGCAGGCAGGTCACACGGTGGTTCGACACGGGCACGCCGTTCATCGACTGCCAGGACCGCGGCCGCACGTGCCAGCTCGTTCCCAGTTCCCAGGACGCGATCGCAAGCGGCGGCGAACGTGGTCGTCGGTGGTGCCACTCCGTGCTCCACACGACTTATCTGCGCCTTGCTGTAGTGGATCAGATCCCCGAATGCTTTCAAGGACAAGCCAGCACCGGTGCGCAACTCCTGCACTCTCGCCCCGAAGGCCTTTCGATCCACCGCTGCCCCTCTTCTCGCGGTCACTCGCGTTGCTCAGGTGTTCACCCATGGTCAGGCAAGACACCTCGACAAAGGGTCTCGCCGAGCCGTTCAGCCGTTACAAAACCCGATGGGAACGATGGAACGGCATGGCAGGTCGCGGCCACCACTACACATGGTGAAGTCTCTGGGGAGAAGAGACTACTGGATGAAACCTGCGCCAGTGCCGGCTGAGAGGATCCAACGAACTTGTCCGATGCGACCTACGACGTCTTCCTATCGTTCTCCGGCGACGATCGGAAGTTCGGCCGCGCCCTCGCGAAGAAGCTGCGGGCGCAGAAGATGGACGTTTTCCTCGACGAGGACGGGATCGCGCGCACCGACAGCCTCACGGAGCGTATCGAGCTTGCCTTGCAAAGGTCGAAAACGCTCGTCGCGTACTACTCGGCGAACTACGGCAGCAGGCCCGCGTGCCAGCACGAACTCATGACGGCCTTCCTGGCCGCTCAGCGGGAAGGCACCGTTCGACAGCGGATCCTGGTGATCAACCCCGAGCCGGGGACGGACCATATTCAGCCGATCGAACTGGCGGACACGAAGTTTGCCCTGGCCAGGGCGAGGCCTGGGAGGCTTGCCCGGTGGATCGCGGGAAAGACACGCGAGATGGACGGTCCCATCGGTCCCCCACCGTCTTTCGAGGGACATCTGTGGCCTGCCTGGCTGACTCCGTACGTCCAGAGGTTCTTCGGACGGCACCGTGAGCTTTGGAAGCTTCACACGGAACTCCACGCCAGCAAGTACCCGGTCATCAGGGATCGCGCCTATGGTTCGTTTGTATCGGTCTGGGGCTTGTCCGGCTCTGGGAAGACCGCTCTCGTAGCGAACTACGCATGGCGCTTCGGGGACGCATTCCCCGGCGGAGTCCACTGGCTGAGCCTAGCCGGAGCCGGGTCGAGGCTGGATCGGATCCGGTCAGTCTATAGTGGCGAACTCCGAGGTGTCGGCCGCAAGATGGGCCTGGACCTCGGCCTGGTCCCGGACGACCGACTTCCCTCGACCTTGGCTCGAGCACTCGGCACGTCCGCTGCCGCCAGCCTGTGGATAGTCGACGACCTGCCCCCTGGTTGCGGTCCCGCGGACCTCGACCATCTGGTGCTCCCCGGCGGATGCGGAGCGCACACGATACTCGTCGGTCAGGATGGCGCTTTCAAAGATCATCTGCCTCACGTCCGGGTGGGGCCGCTGTCTACGGCCGAAGCGAACAAGTTGCTGGATTGGTATCGGAAGCCTGACGATGACGTGGACCGGAAGAGCCGCCGGGCTCTCATCCACGACCTGGGCGCCAACCCAGGACCGCTGGTCGCCTTGGGCCTGCACCTCAGGGACCGGCAGGGGCTTTCTTCTTACCGAACAGCCGGAGACGAACTCGGCGCCAAGCAATCTTTGCGTCATGCCGTGTTCGGGGATGCCCGGCGGCTCGTCCGCCGGATGAGTGGTGACGAGTTGGATCTCCTCGGCTTCATTTCCCGGGCCGACCAGTACGAATTCCCCAGTCACGTGCTCGCGACGGTTCCCAGCTTCGCGACCGTCGATATCGGCGCCGTGTTGAACCGCTTGCTCAGCCGCTCGGTGGCGACCCGCGACGGTACTCGATGGAGGGTCGATCCTTGGGTGGTGGAAGCAGCTAAGGGGCGAGTACGGGCACTCGATGTCAAAGCCATCCCGCAGACCGAAGTCACCGACTTCCGCGTAGAGGTCGCCGAGTTTCTCAAGCCGGCGGACGGGTCACGAAGAGAAGACCGGGTGCCAGTGGCCGAGGCAAGCCGACCTCGACGAATCGTGGCCGGTATCTCCGCCCGTCGGCGATGCTGTCGCCGCGGTCCGGGCTGCTCACGCTGTACGACACCGTGAGCGTTCCCGGACGGTTCGGCTGCGGATGCACGGTCGCGTCGTGAAACGATCCACCGATCGCTCGCTTCGGATGCTCACATAGAACCCGCGATTCGCCGAACAAGCCGGTCGCGGAAACAAGACCATGATGGCCCCTTCCTCGCATCAGCTGTGCGGAAGAGGCCATCATGGCCTCATGAGTGATCAGTCCGAGCGGTGGGTCGACGCCACCCAGCTTCCTGAAGAACTCGTTGCTCTCATCGACACCCTCCGCCCCGGCGAGGACGTGCGTATCACCCGGAACGGCGAGACCATCGGGACGATTTCCGGCGCTGTTCAAGAAGAACCGGCTCCTTCGACGGACTCCGAGGACATCACCGTCGTGGCCACCGCCATGAAGCTGTCAGCGTCGGCGCGGGGCTCGTTGTCCGAGCGACTCGGCCCCGGTTACCTCGTCCTGGACCTGCACTCGGCTCCCCCGACCGTCGACGTGCTGCTGGTCCCGCCCGCCAGCCCACAGCTGATCGGCAACTTCCGGGCGCTGTATCCGAAGGCCCGGATCGTGATCACGGAGATCGAGGACGCCGAACTCGGGGTCAAGTACGAGGGCCCGGTCCGCCGCCTCCTCGACGCGGGTGCCGAGGCCTATCTGCCGTCGAGCACGATCCCGCGACTGGCCGAGCAGCTGGATCGCACGATGACCCAGCTGAACCAGCTCACCGGTGGTACGTCGGCTCCCCTGACCATCGAATCGCCGCGGGATCGCGCCTTGGAGTGAATGGTGCGGTCATATCGGCTGATACCAGCTGATTGTCATCACTCTTAAGAGGCGAATATGCCGACTAGCAGTCACGTAAAATTACGAACACGTGTTCGAAATGTGGGCGTATTATGGAGGTGTGTCCGAGACCTTCCTTCCCGAGTTGCCGCAGGAGTTGTGGCGTGCCGGCAAGCTGGAGCTTGCCCATGGCGTGCAACAGTTCCTGCAGCTGATGCGGGTCGCCTCCGCCGCTCTGGGGCAGTTTCTGGCGGAGGTCGAGTCTCGGGGTTCGAAAGACTTGTATGGCTATGGGTCGACTGCGGCGTGGTTCGCCGATGTGGCTGGGCTGTCGCGGGGTGAGGCGCAGTCAGTGGTGAAGCGGGCGATCGCCTTGAACCCCACCCGCAATCTGGACGGCACCGAGGCTCCGGCCTTCGCACCCACCGTGGGCGCGGCGGCCGCCGCGGGCATGATCGGGGACGAACGGATCGACCAGATCCTGGAGATCTTGGCCAAGATCCCTGCGGACACGTCGGTGGAGGATCTGGAGAGCGCGGAGAAGATCCTCGGGAACCTGGGCCGTGGCGCTGGTCCCCGGCAGCTGGTGAACGCGGAGCTGGAGCTGCTCGGCTGGCTCGATCCCGACGGCAACGAACCCAAAGAACCCGAACCGAAGCAGCCCCGCCGCGAGATCACCCTGGAGCGTCGCCGGGACGGGTTCTGGAAACTCACCGGCCTGCTAGATGACGAGCTGGGGGCTCGTACCGCGGCTGCACTGGAGGCGTACGCGAAACCTCGCCCGGTGGACGAGTTCGGCCAGGCTGATCTGCGCATGAAGTGCGAGCGCCTGGGCGATGCGTGGGCCGAGCTCCTCGACTTGGCGATCGCCTGCCCCGACCAGCCTGGCACCAGCGGGTACCGGACGTTGGTGCACGTGACCATCGGCCTGGAAGAACTCAAGACCGGGATCGGGAAAGCCTGCCTCGACTTCATCGGGACCATGACCGCCCGCGAAGCTCGGATGGCCGCCTGCGACTGCCTGATGCTGCCCGCGGTGCTGAACGCCGCCGGGGAACCCCTCGACGTAGGACGGCTGAGACGGTTCGTCACCCCAGGCCAGAGACGCGCACTCAACATCCGGGACCGGGGCTGCGCGTTCCCGGGGTGTCATCGGAAACCCAAGAACTGCCACGCCCACCACATTCACCACTGGGCAGACGGCGGCCCCACCGACCTCCGGAACCTCGTGCTCCTCTGCGGTTTTCATCACCGCCTGATCCACCACGGCGACTGGCAAGTCCACATGGCAGCAGACGGACTCCCCGAGTTCGTACCGCCTCAGTACTTGGATCCACTACAACGAACCCGGCGCAACACCCTCCACCGCGCCTGAACCCCTGCATCACCGAGGAGCCCGCCAGCCAACCCGGCGACGGGCCCCTCGGCATGCCCACAGGCGCCACCGACCTGGGTCAAGTGGTCGTGAGCGGCAATTCGGGTTATTGAGAGAAAAGGCAAAGGTCGCGTGTTGTCTGTTCCCGGTCCTTGTTCCCAATGTCGCATTCGAGACGCTCAGCGACACAAATGCGACATTGGGAACATCCCACGCCGAAACCGCGAGCCCGCCACCACTCACGACCACCGGGAGTCACTCCCAAAAGGTAGTGCCGGCGGCCAAACGACCTCCACGAACCGCGGCCGGTAGATCCGCGCGTCCGCGATGTTGTCGGCGTGGTCGAGCGAGTTCACGTTGTACGACACCATGAGCTTCCCGGGACGGCTCAGCTGCGGATGCGCGGTCGCATCGTAGACGATCCGCCGGTCGCTCGCTTCCGGTGCCCGGTAAAGGGTCCGCGGAGCACCGAACGGGCCGGTCGGCGAACCGGCGGTGTAGGCGAGCATCACCGGACTGAAGCCGGGACTGGTGTCCATGGTGATCAGCACGTACTCGCCACCGATCCGGGTCACCGAGAACGCCGTCCCGACCCCGGACAACATGCGGGCGGAGTCCTCCTCGTGGGACGACCAACCGAAGCCGGTCCAGAACTGCCACGGTCCGCGAAGACCGCCGGCAGGCACCCTGGCCAGCCGCAGATGACCTTCTTCGGCACCGTAGATATAGGTGTACCCGCCGTCTTCGAGTAGCTCCGATCCCCACGCGACCTTGTCGCCCACCGGGATCACCAGCAGGTCGGACGGCGTCAGCGCGGGCAGCCGGAAGGTGGCCAGCGAGGTCCCGGTGCTCCGGAAATCGAGTCCACCAGACCCCGTCGTCTTGTACCGGTTGTAGAGCACCCGCAGGACGTCGCCCTCGACGACGCCGTCACCGACCCAGTAGTACTCACCTGAACCCGCGAGCCCGATCAAGGGCTCCGGGTCTTCGGCGGTGCCGCCGTGCAGCGTCTCCCCCAGTGTTCCATCAGGCCGCTGGACGACCAGGGTGTTGCGGGCGATCGGGCTGTCCGGCGGGCGGCTGTGGTCCGGGTTCACCCTGCCGAGGAACGTGTCCGAGAACAGCCACGCGGTGCGGCCGTCCGGCAGCGGCACTGACACCGTGCGATCCCCGCCGGTCCAGTGCCCGCCCTGGTCGCCATAGGCGTTCCAGAGTTCGTTCGGGCCGACGGAGGTCACGGGCGGCGGCGCGGACGCGATGCCGCTGCTCGCCACCACGGCGCTGAACAGCAACGCGGCCACGAAGAGAATCCGCGACGGCCGGCGCATCGGATCATGATAGGTCTTTGTACGAGCCTTGTGCGGCAAGTGGTTACGGTCCGCGGAATGTCCTGGAAACTGCTTTCCGTGAGTGTGCTCGCCGCTCTCGCGTGCACCGGATTCACGACGGCCGAAGCCGCTTCGAAGATCTACTACGTCGACCAGGTCACCGGCAGTGACACTGCGAGCGGCACCTCGCAGCAGGCCCCGTGGAAGTCCCTGACGAAGGTCTCCTCGACCACGTTCGCACCCGGTGACACCGTGCTGCTGCGGCGCGGCGGGGCCTGGACCGGCGGGCTCGCCGTCAAAGGCTCGGGCATCACGATCGGCGCGTACGGCACCGGCGCCCGCCCGATCGTCAAGGGCAACGCCGAAGCGTGCGTCGACCTGCCCGGCGACGACAACGTGGTGCAGGACCTCCAGATCGGCGTCGCAGCCGACGCCGGGCGCTGTTCGTGGGCCGGGGTGAAGGTCTCCGGTGACCGGAACAAGGTGCTGTCGAACCTGATCACCGGCGCCGGTGCGGGCGTGTACATCGCGCCGTCCGCCGACCACACCGAGGTCACGCAGAACGACCTTGTCGACAACAACCACATGACCGTCGTGACCCCGGGCGGCAACGACGACTCCGGCGCGTTCGCCGTGCTGGTCCAGGGCAACGACTCCGACATCGGCTGGAACCGGATCAGCGGCTCGATCGCGAAGGCCGACGACTTCGGCGGTCTCGACGGCGCCGCGGTCGAGATCTTCTACGGGTCCCGCAACGTCATCCACCACAACATCTCCGAGGACAACGAGACCTTCACCGAACTCGGCACGGACGGGAAGGACCCGGACGGCGTCTCGGCAGGCAATGTCTTCGAGTACAACGCGATCTTCGGCGCCAAGACGCGCGGCGGGATCATCACGCGCGGCGCCGAGGACGGCAACGGGCCGGTGCTCGGCACGGTGTTCCGCAACAACTCGCTGCGGCTCCCGAACGCGGAGTCGGAGGGGTTCGTCTGCTACGGCGGGTGCACGAACCAGATGCTGACGATGACGCAGAACGTCGTCCAGGCGGCGTACAAGGTCGGCTACGCGGACCCGACCTTCACCGCGACCGATCACAACGTCTACTTCGGCGGGCTTCGCCAGTTCACGGCGGGCGCGACGGACAAGGTCGCGGATCCGAAGTTCACCTCGGTCACGAACCTCGTCCTGCGGGCGGGCAGCCCGGCGATCGACCTCGGCACCACGAAGTACGACGACCGGGACGTAGACGGCAATCCGGTCTTCGCCGGGGCGCGGGTCGACGCGGGCGCCTATGAGTTCCAGGGCTAGAACGCCGTGAAGACCTCCTTCCCACCTTGCGAGCGGGGAAGGAGGCCTTCACAGAGCGTGAGAGCGTCAGTAGTTGTAGATGCGCTGCATGGCGCCCGCCGCGACGAGCCCGTTGGCCCACAGCGAGTTCACCCGCGAGACTTCCTGGGCGTTCGGCTTCGCGTTGGTGCAGGACGGGCCGGGGCCACCGCCGGACATCAGTTCGGAGCACGGGCCCTGGTAGTTGTCCGGCAGGCCGAGCGCGTGGCCGGTCTCGTGCGCGGCGATCCGCGTCTGGTCGTACTGCTGCGCCTGCGTGTAGTCGATGAAGATCGTGCCACGGCCGTGGCCGTCGGTCTGGGCGTACGAACCCCGGGGGTCGTTCCCTTCGGTGTAGCGCAGGGTGGCGCCCGACGAGCTCTCCTGGAGCTTCACGTTGGACACCGAGTTGTTCCAGTTCGCCGCGCCCGCCTGGATGGCGGCACGGAAGCTGGGCGCTCCCGAGGCGTCGTAGTAGACCGTGGTCGTCGCGGCGGTCTGCTGAGCCGGCTCGACCGCGGCGGCCTGGCCCGCGGTCACCGGGACGGCGAGCAGCGCCAAGCTCACGGACGCGGAGACGAAGAACTTCCTTGCCATGGACCCACTCCTTGTGAGGACAACGGAATGGTTGGTGAATTTAGGAGCCTCCGCCGCGACTGGGCACCAACTTTCGTCGCGTCAGCCAGCTGGTGATTTACCAACACTTTCGTCTATTGACATGCGCATGTCCGCATACAACGATGCCGCGCTCAAGGCCGGAGCACGAGCTTGCCCGAGGTCGCCCGCGCCTCCAGTTCCGCGAGCGCCTTCGGCCCGTCCGCGAGGTCGTACACCGTCGGTGTTCCCGGAGCGCAGACGCCGACGGCGATCAGCTCCCGCAGCTCGTCCATCAGCTCCGCGAAGATCGTCGGCGCTTGCTCGATCAGGACGCCGAGATGCAGGCCGATCAGGTGGATCTGGTGCCGGAAGTTCAAGTCCCGGTTGGTGATCGGGACCTCTCCCCCGGCGACGCCGTAGACCACGACGCGTCCGGTGACCCGTTTGGCGGCGGCGAGGCTCGCGGTGAACGTCGTCCCGCCGACCGATTCGAGCACGAGGTCCACCGCTTCCACCTCCGCGCCGTAGTCGAGGACGCGATCGGCGCCCAGCGCCCGCACCAAGTCGTGCTTGCCTGGCGAGGTGATGCCGATGACGGTGGCCCCGTAATGCTTGGCCAGCCGGACCGCGGCCTGGCCGACCCCACCGGCCGCCGCCTGCACCAGCACCGTCTCGCCGGCCGCCACCCGCCCCAGCGGCTTGAGCGCGGCGAGCGCGGTGACCCAGTTCAGGATCAGCCCGATCGCCTGGTCGTCCGACCAGCCCGCCGGCACGGGGATCGCGCCGGCCGCGGGCATGACCATGTACTCGGCGAAGGCACCTCCGCCAGTCCCGACGACGTGGTCGCCGATCCGCGGTGACAGCACGCCGTCTCCGGCTGCGACGACCTCACCGGCCGCTTCGAATCCGGCGACGTACGGCGCTTCCGGGCCACCCGCGTAGGTTCCCCGCGTCTGCATGACATCGGCGAAGTTGACACCGGCGGCGGTGACCTTCACCAGGATTTCGCCTGGTCCCGGCGCCGGGACGGGCGCATCGGTGATCAGGTGGAGATCTTCAGGGCCATTCGCGGATTCCTGTCGCAGCGCGCGCATCGAAGTCATGTCCGCACGCTAAAACCCTCACGTTTGTGTCAGGGTCAAGTCGCGGAGGTACGCGTCGAGGGCGTCGCGATTGCGGGTCATGAGCGCGATCCGGCGATCGAGGACTTCCCGCTGCCGCGCGACCTCGTCGATCATGTACTCGCACGGCACTCTCGGCCGGACGTCTCCGGGCCCGTCGAGATACGGGAGGACTTCGCGGATCAGCCTCGTCGGCAGTCCCGCGTCGAGCATCCCGCGGATCTGGAGGACGGCCCCGACCGAGCCGTCGCAGAAGTCGCGGTAGCCGTTGCCTTCCCTGCCCGGGCTGATCAATCCCTCTTCCTCGTAGTAGCGCAGCGCACGGACGCTGACCCCGGTCTTCCGCGCGAGTTCGCCGATCTTCACTCGTCCACGGTAGCCGTCGCGACGCGGTATAGGTCGTTATACGGTCTTCGGTTTGTACCAGACCTCGGGGCGGCCGACCTGGCCGTAGCGGGGCTCGCGCTGGGCGAGACCGTTGTCCGCCAAGTACTCGAGGTAGCGCCGCGCGGTGACGCGGGAGGCGCCGATCGCGGTCGCGGCGGCCCCGGCGGAGAGTCCGTCCGCCGACGAGGCGAGGACTTCGGTGATCGCCTCCAGGGTCTGCCCGCTCATCCCCTTCGGCAGTGCCTGCCGCTCGGTGGTGCGCAGCGTGCCGAGCGCGCGGTCGATCTCGGCCTGCCCGGTGACCTCGCCCGAAGCGCCGTGGAACTCGGCGTAGCGTTCCAATTTCTCGCGCAGGGAAGCGAAAGTGAACGGTTTCAGCAGGTACTGCACCACGCCGACCGACACGGCGGCCTTGACCAGCGCCAGATCACGCGCCGAGGTCACCGCGATGACGTCGATCGGGAGACCGGCCGCGCGCAGCGACCGGCAGACCGCGAGCCCGTGCGTGTCCGGCAGGTAGAAGTCCAGCAGCACCAGGTCGACCGGCTCGCGTTCGCAGAACCGCAACGCGTCGCCGCCGGAATGGACGACGCCGGACACGGTGAAGCCCGGCATCCTCTCGACGTACACCCGATGCGCGTCGGCGGCCACCGGTTCGTCCTCGACGACCAGCACCTTGATCATCGCGTTGACTCCCTCGGCAACCACACGGTGAACACCGCGCCCTCGTCGCGGCCGACGTCGATCGTCCCACCGTGCCGTCGCACCGCCTGCCCCACCAGCGCCAAACCGAGCCCGTGCCCGTCCTCCGGTTTGGTGGACCAGCCGCGCCGGAACACCTCTTCGACGTCTTCGACACCAGGGCCGGTGTCCGCGACCCGCAGCAGCAACCCGTCGGCGTCGGAACGCACGGTGACCTCGACTCCCGGGCGTCCACCCTCGCCCGCGTTCCCCGCCGCCGCGTCGATCCCGTTGTCGATCAGGTTGCCGAGGATGGTCACCAGGTCTCGCGGCGGGACGCCGGTGTCCGAATCCTCCATCACGGTGTCGGGCGTGATCGTGAACTCGACGCCGCGTTCGCTCGCCTCGGCCGCTTTGCCCAGCAGCAACGCCGCCAGCACGGGTTCGGCGACCGCGCCGACCACGCGATCGGTGAGTTCCTGCGCCAGCGCGAGTTCTTCGGTCGCGAACTCGACGGCCTGTTCGGGGCGGCCGATCTCGACCAGCGAAACGACGGTGTGGAGCCGGTTCGCCGCTTCGTGCGCCTGCGACCGCAGCGCCTCGGCCAGTCCGCGCACCGTGGTCAGTTCCCCTGTCAGCGCCTGGAGTTCCGTGTGGTCACGCAGGATCACGACGGTGCCCATCGCCTCCCCTCGCGAACGCACCGGCGCCGTGCTCACGACGAGCACCCGGGCTTCGGTGAGGTGGAGTTCGTCGGTGCGCTCCTCCCCCGACGTGAACGCTTCGACGAGGTCTTCGGGAATGTCCAATGCGGACAGTTCCCGGCCGACCGGATCGTCGGCGACGCCCAGCAGCGCGCGGGCGCCGTCGTTGCACAGCACCACCCGGCCGTCGCCGCCGACGAGCAGCAGTCCCTCACGCATCGAATGCAGGACGGCTTCGTGGTACTCGAACAGGTTGCTCAGTTCCTCGGGCGCGATCCCCCTGGTCTGCCGCCGGAGCCGGGCGCTGACCAGATAGCTGCCGATCCCGCCGACCACCAGCACCGCCACCGCGACCCCGATCAACGGCCACAGGCGTTCGCGCAATTCGGCGTCGATCGCTTCGACGGTGATGCCGACCGACACCAGCGCGACGACCTGTCCCGCGGCGCCGCGCACCGGGACCACCACGCGTTCGGAAGGGCCGAGAGAACCCGCGTAGGTCTCGACGACCTTGCCGCCGCGCTGTGCCTCACCGATGTTGCCGATGAACGGCTGCCCGATCAGCTCCGGATTCGGGTGGGTGTAGCGGATCCCGTTCGTGTCCATGATGGTCACGAAATCCACTTCCGTGTCCGAGCGGACACTCTGAGCGAACGGCTGGAGTGTCCGGGTGGGCTCCGATGTGGACAGTGCGGCGAGCACGCCTGGCGCGTCCGCCACCGCTTCGGCGACCGCGGTCACCTTGTCCCGCGCCCGGTCTTCGGTGGCCCGTACGGAATCGAGGTAGGCGAAGGTGACGCCGGCCGCGACGAGCACGAAAAGCACGACGAGCTGCAGAATCAACAGCTGGCGGGCGAGACTGCCGCGCCTGGTCCGGATCCGCGTCGTCGAGGGCACCCGCTCATACCAGCACACCGGTGCGGAAGCCGCTCAGCGCGCCCGGCCGGAATTCCCCGGAAACCACTCGCACGAACTCAATGAACACAACCGTGACCCAGCTCACCTGCCCGGGTGATAGTGACCGGCAATCCCACGGACACCCCCTGAGCTGGAGGCAAAGGTGCCTACAACGCCGGAAGCGGCGCCCCGACGCCGCGACAAGATGCACTACCTGTACCTGGCCGTGATCGCGGCGGTCTTCCTCGGCGTCGTCGTCGGGTTCGCCGCGCCGGGTCTGACCAAGGAGCTCAAGCCGCTCGGCACGGGCTTCGTCAACCTGATCAAGATGATGATCTCCCCCATCATCTTCTGCACCATCGTCCTCGGCATCGGATCGGTGGCGAAGGCCGCGAAGGTCGGCAAGGTCGGGTTGCTGTCGCTCGGCTACTTCCTGATGATGTCGACCTTCGCGCTCGCGATCGGTCTCGTCGTCGGCAACCTCCTGCACCCGGGTGAAGGCCTTCACCTCGACCCGGCAGCCGCCGCGAAGGCGCACACGCAGGCCGAGGGCGCCGAGGGCACCGTCGACTTCCTGCTCGGCATCATCCCGACCAGCTTCGGTTCCGCGTTCACCGAAGGCCAGGTCCTGCAGACGTTGCTGGTCGCGCTGCTCGCCGGCTTCGCCGTCCAGAAGCTCGGCACCAAGGGCGAGCCGATCCGCCGCGGTATCGAGCACATCCAGCGACTGGTGTTCCGGATCCTCGCCATGATCATGTGGGCCGCGCCGGTCGGTGCGTTCGGCGCCATCGCCGCCGTCGTCGGCGAAACCGGCTGGGGCGCGCTGCGCAGCCTCGCCGTCATCATGATCGGCTTCTACCTGACCTGCCTGGTGTTCGTGTTCGGCGTGCTCGGCACCGTCCTGTGGCTCGGCGCCCGGGTCAACATCTTCACGCTGCTCCGCTACCTCGGCCGTGAATTCCTGCTGATCCTCTCGACCTCGTCGTCCGAATCGGCCCTGCCGCGCCTGATCGCGAAGATGGAGCACCTCGGGGTCTCCAAGCCCGTCGTCGGCATCACCGTGCCCACCGGGTACTCGTTCAACCTCGACGGCACGGCCATCTACCTGACCATGGCGACGCTGTTCATCGCCAGCGCCCAGGACCAGCCGCTGGGCGTCGGCGAGCAGATCTCCTTGCTGCTGTTCATGATCATCGCGTCGAAGGGCGCAGCGGGCGTGAGCGGCGCCGGTATCGCCACCCTTGCCGGCGGCCTCCAGTCGCACCGGCCGGAACTGGTCGACGGCGTCGGCTTCATCCTCGGCATCGACCGGTTCATGTCCGAAGCCCGCGCGCTGACGAACTTCGCCGGCAACGCCGTCGCGACCGTCCTGGTCGGAACGTGGACCAAGGAGTTCGACCGCGACCAGGCCAACCGGGTCTTCAGCGGTCAGGCCCCGTTCGACGAAGCCACCCTGATCGACGACCACTCCGACACCTCCAAGGAGCCTGACGGAGACCGGGAGAAGACCGTGGCGCACGCGTAGCGCCCGGCGACGAACCGGAACCGCGGTGCGAGGGTCCCCCGTCCTCGCACCGCGGTTCTTCTTTTCTGGAAAACTCCAGGCCATGCCGGACGCCATCGACCGCTACGTGATCTCGCGGTACTCGAAGCTGTTGCACGGCAACTTCGCCGGGATGATGAGTGATCCCGAGCGCGAGACCTTCCTGGGCGACCTCGTCGAGGACGCGCGCCGGATCACCGACGAAGACCTGGAAACGCTGCTCGACGACGGCTGGCGGCCACGCATCACCGCGGCCTGGCTGATCGGCGCCGACCGCCGGACAGCGTGGCGCGGGCGCGTCCGCGAACTGTTCCTGGAAAGCGGCATGGTCTTCGCCGGGCAGGGCTACTGTTTCGCGCTCGCCCGGTTCGGCACGATCGCCGACGCCGAGATCCTCGTGTCCTATCTGGACCATTACCTCGCGCGGCCGGACCTGCGCTACGACCAGGCGTGGGCGCTCGCGGCGCTGCACCACATCGACGCCGACCTCAGGACGGCTTACACGTCACGCTATCTGCGGCCGGGCGGTCTCTGGGAGAGCTGGTCCGCGAAGAACAGCACGGACCTGCCGTTCCACAAGATGTACTTCGACATGCTGTGCTCGCACGTCCAGCGGGCAGTGCACGCGGCCGATGTCAGGCGCTGACCTTCTCGTCGTAGACGACGCGCGACGCGGCGATCGATTCGCGGTGCCGTTCCGCCCAGCTCAGCAAACCGCTCAGTGACGCGTACAGCTCCTTCGCCATCGCCGTGGCCTCGTACTCCACCTTCGGCGGCACTGTCGGGTACACGGTGCGCACGAGCAGGCCGTCGCGTTCGAGGTTCCGCAACGTCAGGGTGAGCATCCGCCGGCTGATCCCCTCCACCGACCGCTCCAGCTCGGTGAACCGCACCGGACCGCGGGTGGCCTCCAGCAGGATGCCGATCGCCCACTTGCCGCTGATCCGGTTGATCACCTCGAGCACGGTGCACACCTCGAGTTTTTCCGGGTCGACCACCCTGGCCCGCGCGGTCACATCGTTGTTCCCCTGGGACATGAAAGTGCCTCCTTCCGGCACGGAACAGAGTCACACAAGATGGGCGCTGTTACAAGTGATGCACCAAGGCGCCACCTGGGGAAAGAGGCTCGTTCTGGCCGCCCTCGTCGCGGCTGTCTTCCTGCGCGAAAAGAAGGCTCAGGAGGTGATCGTCGCGTAAGCCCACTCGGAGACTTCGCCGCCGAGGCGTACTTCGGCGGCGCCTCCGGGCTTCCAGACCCCGCTGCCGCCGAACGCGGCCATCCCGCCGGTCTTGCCGGAGTACTGGGAGAGCACGACCCACATCCCGTGTCCGGCCGCGACGCCGACCTGGTCGAGCAGCCGTTGTTCCTGTCCCTCGCTGAACAGGGCACTGAGGACGTAGACCTCGGCTCCCGCTTCGGCGAGTTCCTGTGAGTGGTCCGGATTCGCGGCGTCGAGGCAGATCGCGAGGCCGAGACGCCTGCCACCGACGTCGACGATCACCTGTCGCGTTCCTGGTTCGAACAGCTCGTCTTCGCTGTCGTGCAGATTCCGTTTCGCATAGGTGGCAACGGTTTCCCCGCTGGGGTCGAGAACGAGCGTGCCGATGTGACGCCGGCCGTCCTCTACCAGCGGAAGCCCGATGACGGCGTGGACACAACTCGCCCGGCAGGCCTCCCGGAGCGGTTCGAGGCGCGGGTCGTCCGCTGTCAGCCAGAGTCCCGGGTCGGCGGCGAGCGCCTCGAACTCCAAGCCGGTCAGGGAAAGCTCGGGGAAGACGCAGAGGTCGGCCTCCGCGATCCGGAGGAGCCTCGCGTGCTCGGCGATGTTCGCGGAAAGGTCCGCGGGGACGGTGAACGGCTGCACGACAGCGACACGCATGACCGGAGCCTAGGCGAGATATCCCCGCAAGCCGTGTTGTCCCCGTCTCATCATGAGCGCGTGGTTGACCCGGAAGACCGGCCTGGCGATGCGATCGAGCTTGCGCAGCAACGGTTTCCGGGCCTCGACCTCCTGCGTGATCTCCAGGAGGGTGCCGTCACCCACCGAGGTCAGGACGCCCGCCAGCATCCCTTCGAGATCGCCGCTGAGCAGGACCCGCACCCGGCCCTCGTGCTCGTCCTGACGGTCGCGATGCATCCGGACGGTCAGCGCGTACGGCAGCCTGGACCGGCAGACGAGTTCGGCGGTGTCCTCGTCGACCTTGCTGACCGAACGGACATCGCGCCACCAGAGCGGATACGCGGCGAGGTCGACGACCGCGTCGAAGACCGCCTTGGGCGAGGCGGGAAGCACCCACGTGTCGCGGAAGCGGTACCAACCGCCTCCGCGACCCGTGAGCGAGCCCGTCATACCCGCGCCGACACCAGGTTCCGGCCGTCCATGGTCACGACGTCGACCGAGGCCACGTCGTCCGGGGCGACCAGCGCCGAACCGTCGATCCCGGTGCCCTCGCGTTCGCCCTTCGCGGATACCAGCCAGCTGCCCGCGTTGACCCGTTCGCCGCTCTTGGTCACCACGACGAGCTGGCACTTCTCGCCCGCCCGGACACCCTCCGCCTTCGCGTGGAGCCGGACCCAGCCCATCGCCGGGGCCACCCGGACCGCCAGTTGCACACCCGTTTCCCGGTTGGTGGCCGCGATATCGCGGGTGCCGGGGACCGGGGCGGTCGCCGTCGGCACCGGCAAGGCCACCGTCGACGGTTCGGGCGACGTCTGCCGCCCGACCAGCACACCCGCGCCCAGCGCCACGACGACCAGCACGGCCGCGCCGGCCAAAGCCAGGACCCGCCGCGGTTTGCGCTCCCGGGTGCCTTCTTCTTCGCGAACCTGACGGAGCGTGCGCTGCAAAAGCAGGTCGCCGCCGTCGGGAGGTCCTTCGAGGAACGCCTCCGGCGGAACCTCGTCGAGGTGATACCGCAGTTCCGAGAGCTCGCGCACCTCACGCCGACACGCGGGGCAGCTCGCGAGATGCGTCTCGAACGTGGCCGCTTCCGCCGCCGTGAGCCCGCCGAGGACGTAGGCGGCGAGCTGGCCCTGGTCGTGTCCCACCGCACTCATCGCGCTACCTCCTTCCCTGGTCCCGACATCACGGCTCTGAGCGCCCGTAACGCGTAATAAGATCTCGACTTAACGGTACCCGGGGCCACGCCCAGGGCCTGCGCCGCTTCGGCCACCGTCCGGCCCCGGTAGTAGATCTCCACCAGGACGTCACGATGTTCCGGGGAAAGACCGTCCATCGCGCCGAGCACGGCCATGGAGTCCACCACGCTCTGCGCGTGGTCCCGTTCCACCGCCGGGGTCGGCGCTCCCTCTTCGGGCTCCGGCACTTCCGGCGGCCGCGCCGCCCTGGCCCGCGCGCGGTCGGTGATGATGTTCCGGGCGACCGTGAGCAGCCAGCCCCGCACCGATCCCTTCGCGTCGTTCTCCAGGTCTTCGGCGTGTTTCCACGCCCGCACCAAGGTCTCCTGCACGACGTCCTCCGCGGCCGCGCGGTCCCCGGTCAGCCTTGTCGCGTACGCCAGCAGGCTTCGCCCGTGTTCGGCGTACAAGTGCCGGACCAAGTCCTCGCCTTTGGCCTTTTTGGGCCGCCAGCCTCCGATCGCCACTCGCGTCCTCCCGACGGTCTTCTGGGTCGGCGAGGACAGTACTGCAACCCGCAGGGGCAGAGTGGATCGTTCGGCGCGCGCCGCGATCGAACTGTGCATCGGCACCGGCCTCTCCTCGGTTCTCCATGGCCGCCTCCTCTTGCCTCCCACACGGACCGCGCGGGGCCGCGGTTCAACCGGGTCTTGTCGATCACCGGACGCGCTCGTATGCTGACGCCTCCGGATCCCGCCGCCGCCTGATTCCCGGGAGGGACGAGGCGTGCCAAGGAAACTCGCGGCCGTTCTGCTGGCGGTCGCTTTCGTGTCGGGATGCGGTGCGGAACCCGGTTTCACCGCGACGCTGACGGATCCGGTGAACGTCGACCTGAGCTGGCCGGACGACGATCCGGACGTCGCGGGCAGGATCGTCGAATACACCACCGATCCGCACGGCGAGTACACGATCCTGCGGTTCGTGCCGCCTCGGCAGACGACCTACCGGCATCCGGATCTGATGCCGGAAACGCGGTTCTACTACCGGATCCGGCCCTTCTACGGCGCCGTGTCGGACGCTGTCACGGTTTCCGGAGCCGCCACCCCGGCTTCGTCCGGACCTCCCGTGTCCTTACGGGCGGGCGATCGCTCGGCCGCTCCGGCGTCGTTCCGGGCCGAGGCCGCGCCGGAGGCGATGGTGCGGTTCAGCTGGGCGGACCGCTCCAGCGACGAGGACGGTTTCCTCGTGGAGATCAAGAAACCCGGCACGGACGATTTCGTGCCGATCGAGATGTCGGATCCGGGGACGACGTCGGCCGGGCTCGCCTCGATGCCGGGCGAGGAAGGCGCCTCGTACCGGCTGCGCGCCTTCTACTACGGGCCCGCTTCGCCTGTCTTGGACCGGACCACGGGGAAGGGCTAGTCCGCGCGCGCAATGAAGGGGCCTTTCATAGCAAATTTTGCTATGAAAGGCCCCTTCATTGCACTTGGTGACCTCAGGCGAGAACGGTCTTCAGGAACTCACCGGTGTAGCTCTCCTCCACCGAGGCGACGTGCTCCGGTGTGCCTTCCGCGATCACGGTGCCACCGCCGGAACCACCCTCGGGGCCCATGTCGATGATCCAGTCCGAGGTCTTGATGACGTCGAGGTTGTGCTCGATGACGATCACCGTGTTGCCCTTGTCCACCAGGCCGTTGATCACGCCGATCAGCTTGCTGATGTCCTCGAAGTGCAGACCGGTGGTCGGCTCGTCGAGGATGTAGACCGTCTTGCCGGTGGACCGCTTCTGCAGTTCGCTGGCGAGCTTGACGCGCTGCGCCTCACCGCCCGACAGCGTCGGCGCGGGCTGCCCGAGCCGGACGTAGCCGAGGCCGACGTCGACGAGGGTCGCCAGGTGCCGGTGGATCGCCTTGATCGGCTCGAAGAACTCGGCCGCCTCCTCGATCGGCATGTTCAGCACGTCGGAGACGGTCTTGCCCTTGTAGTGCACCTCGAGGGTCTCGCGGTTGTACCGGTCGCCCTTGCAGACCTCGCAGGGGACGTAGACGTCCGGCAGGAAGTTCATCTCGATCTTGATCGTGCCGTCACCGGCGCAGGCCTCGCACCGGCCGCCCTTGACGTTGAAGGAGAACCGGCCCTGCTGGTAGCCGCGCACCTTCGCCTCGGTGGTCGCGGCGAACAGCTTGCGCACGTGATCCCAGACGCCGGTGTACGTCGCCGGGTTCGACCGCGGGGTGCGGCCGATCGGCGACTGGTCGACGCGGACCAGCTTGTCGACGCCTCCCAAGCCGTTCACACGGGTGTGTCGGCCCGGGACCTGACGGGCGCCGTTGAGCTTGTTCGCCAGCACCGTCGCGAGGATGTCGTTGACCAGGGTGGACTTCCCGGAACCCGAGACACCGGTGACCGACACGAGGCAGCCGAGCGGGAACGACACGTCGAGCCCGCGCAGGTTGTGCTCGCGCGCGCCGACGACGGTCAGCTGACGCTTCTTGTCGATCGGGCGCCGGATCGCCGGGACCTCGATCTTGGTGCGTCCCGACAGGTACGCGCCGGTGATCGATTCCTTGTTCCGCAGGATCTTCTTGTACGGTCCACTGTGGACGATGTGGCCGCCGTGCTCCCCCGCGCCGGGGCCGATGTCGACCACCCAGTCGCTGGAGCGGATGGTGTCCTCGTCGTGTTCGACGACGATCAGCGTGTTGCCAAGGTCGCGCAGCCGGACCAGCGTCTCGATCAGCCGGTGGTTGTCCCGCTGGTGCAGGCCGATCGACGGCTCGTCCAGCACGTACAGCACGCCGACCAGACCGGAACCGATCTGCGTGGCGAGCCGGATGCGCTGCGCCTCGCCGCCGGACAGCGTCCCGGAGGCGCGGTCGAGCGAGAGGTAGTTGAGGCCGACGTCGAGGAGGAAGCGCAGCCGCGCCTGGATCTCCTTGAGCACCGCGCCCGCGATGACCTGCTCGCGCTTGCCGAGCTCAAGCTCGTCGAGGAACCGCGACGCCTCCGCGATCGAGAGGGCGCACACCTCGGCGATCGACCGGTCGCCCTGCGTCTTGTGCTCCAGGGTGACCGCGAGGATCTCCGGCTTGAGCCGCGTGCCCTGACAGGCCGGGCACGGCACCTCGCGCATGTAGCCCTCGTACCGCTCGCGCATGTAGTCGGACTCGGTCTGCTCCTGGCGCCGCTCGAGGAACGGGATGACGCCCTCGAAGCTCGCGTAGTACGAACGCTGGCGGCCGTAGCGGTTCTTGTAGCGGACGTGGACCTGCTCGTCGACGCCGTGCAGGACGGCCTTCTGGACCTTCGCCGGCAGCTTGCGCCACGGGGTGTCCATCCGGAAGCCGATGGTCTCCGCAAGCGACTCGAGCAGCCGGATGAAGTAGTCCGCGCTCTGGCCGCCCGCCCACGGCGCGATGGCGCCCTCACCGAGCGACATCTCGTCGTCCGGGACCACGAGCTCCGGGTCGACCTCCTTGCGGACGCCGATACCGGTGCAGTCGGGGCAGGCACCGTAGGGCGCGTTGAAGGAGAACGAGCGCGGCTCGAGGTCCTCGATCGCCAGCGGGTGGCCATTGGGGCAGGCGAGGTTCTCGGAGAAGCCGCGCACGCGGTGCGGGTCGTTCTCCGGGAGGTCGACGAACTCCAGCTCGATCAGGCCGTCGGCCAGCCGCAGCGCGGTCTCGACAGAGTCGGTGAGCCGCTGCCGCGAGCTCGTCTTCACCGAAAGCCTGTCGATGATGACGGCGATCTGGTGCTTTTCCTGCTTCTTCAGCTTCGGCGGGTCGGTGAGCGGGTGGATCGTCCCGTCGACCACGACACGCGCGTAACCCTGCTGCTGCAGGTTCTCGAAGAGGTCGACGTACTCCCCCTTGCGCCCGCGCACGACCGGCGCGAGCACCTGGAAGCGGGTGCCCTCCTCCATGGCGAGCACCTGGTCGACGATCTGCTGCGGGGTCTGCTTGCTGATCGCCTCGCCGCACTGCGGGCAGTGCGCCTTGCCGGCGCGGGCGTAGAGCAGGCGCAGGTAGTCGTAGACCTCGGTGATGGTGCCGACGGTCGAACGCGGGTTTCGCGACGTGGACTTCTGGTCGATCGACACCGCGGGCGACAGGCCCTCGATGAAGTCGACGTCCGGCTTGTCCATCTGGCCGAGGAACTGGCGCGCGTACGCCGACAGCGACTCGACGTAGCGGCGCTGCCCTTCGGCGAAGATGGTGTCGAAAGCGAGGCTCGACTTCCCGGACCCGGACAGACCGGTGAACACGATCAGGCTGTCGCGGGGCAGGTCGAGATCCACTCCGCGGAGGTTGTGCTCGCGGGCGCCGCGAACAACGAGGCGATCAGCCACGCCAGGGTCCCTTCAGGTTTCATTCTCAGCTGCGGTCGCCGGCCCGGTCGATAGCTGCACGGGCGGCCGCTTCCATGCTACGAGGCACCACCGACAGAAACTGGTTCCGAGTCCTTGACCTGCGGTTTTCCAGGCTTATCGCGTCGATCCCGGCGAGCGGTGAGCCACCGGTGGACCGGCCGCTCCACGCCCGCGGTGATCGCCCAGCCCCCCAGGACGGCGGCGGCCAGCACGAGCGGGAGACGAAGCCAGCCGGGGACGCCGACGTTCAGCAGGGCACGGGCCAGGATGTATCCGAGTTCCTGGTGCACCAGATAAAGACCATACGAGATGCCCGCGAGCCAGGTGACAGCCGGGGCGATCCTGGAGAGACCGGGGAACCGCCAGTCCGGCCCGCGCGCGGCCAGGCACACCAGTAGCAGCATGATCGCGAACCCGACGAGCGACGGCCAGCGCTCCGGATCGTTGGGCAGGGCCTGGTGGAACGGGAAGACCTGCAGGTCCTGCGCGGCGCAGGCGGCGATCACGAAGAGCGCGAGGTGCCAGTGCGCCAGCCGTCGTTTCGCCCACAGCCAGATCGCGATCCCGATGGCGAAGACGTGCACGCGATGCAGGCCCAAACCGTAGTAGAAGGTCTCGACGAGCTTCGGCGTGGAAAGCGGGTCGAACACGACGAACCGCAGGAAGAGCGGCACCAGGATCAGCGCCCAGAGCAGCCCGACGGTGAGCCGGTGGGTGCGCCAGCGGCGGGGCCACAGCAGGGCCGCGGCGGTGAACGCGACGAGCTGGACCGGCAGCGTCCAGTAGGCGCCGTCGAGGTAGTAGAAGAGTTCGTACCGCCAGCCCCATTCCTGGACCATGCCCAGGTTGGCGAGCAGATCGGCGCCGGTGGGGATGTACCAGGGCGACGGATCGGTCGGCGGCCCTTGCGGAACGCCGAACAGGAATCCGGAGAGGCCGGGCGGGAACGGCAGGCCGCTGAACCGGATCGTCGCGTACCGGGCGACGACGTAGGTGACTGTCACCGCCACCAGGTACGCGGGCACCAGCCGCGCCACCCGGTTCCACAGCCACCGCCGAGGTTCACCCTTTCGAAGGCTCGCGCACACGAAGAATGCGGAGATCACCAAAAGGATGGCGGCGCCGAACTGCGCGGTCACCCGGAAGGGGTACCCCACCAGTTCCGGGTGCAGGAGAGCACCTTGATGAGTGACATGCCCGAGCATGACCGCGAAGACGGCGACAACGCGAAGGACGTCCCAGCTGATCTTGCGCGAGGTGCGCGGTGAGGCGTCGGGCACGGGTGTCCTGTGGTTCGGCTGGCGGGGCGACGCGAGCCTACGGCCTGACTCTGTGCGGCGCCTGTGCGGGTGGAACCGATTGCAGGGGAACGACTACCGTGTGCACCGTGAACATCGTCGAGACCTACACCGGGCACGTCGAACCCGGCGGAGACGCCGCCCGTCGCACCCTGGACGCGCTCACCATCACGAAGCTGTCGGTCGGTCCGATGGACAACAACGCCTATCTGCTCGTCTGCCGCGCCGAGAACGAGGCGCTGCTGATCGACGCCGCGAACGACCCGGAACGCATCTCCGACCTCATCGGCCACGGCCCCGACCGTCCCGCGCTGAGGACCGTCGTGACCACCCATCAGCACCAGGACCACTGGCAGGCCCTCGGCGCCGTCGCCGGCGCGAACGGCTCGAACACCGCCGCCCACCCGCTCGACGCCGAACCGCTGCCGATCCCGCCGGACTTCCTCGTCGAACACGGCGACACGCTCAAGGTCGGGCAGGTCGTCCTCGAGGTGATTCACCTGCGCGGCCACACCCCCGGCTCGATCGCGTTGCTGTACCGCGACCCGGCGGGGCACCCGCACCTGTTCACCGGCGACTCGCTGTTCCCGGGTGGGGTCGGAAAAACGGGTTCGCCTTCGGATTTCACGTCGCTGCTGGACGACGTCTCGTCGCGGATCTTCGACGAACTGCCGGACGAGACTTGGTTCTACCCGGGGCACGGGGACGACTCGACGCTGGGCGCCGAACGTCCGAAGCTCGCGGAATGGCGCGAACGCGGCTGGTGATCTTGGCGACGTTCCCGAACGGGGCCGCCTACCCGGTAGGCTGCCCCGCTTCGAAATAGGCAGCTCCGGATCGCCGGAACTGCTGTCCACGACGATCAGCGCGCCTTGGTGGACACCTTCCGAACGAACCACTCCCCCGGCCAGAAGGTGTCTCCCAGCATCAGCTGATCGAAAAGAACGCAAACGGCTCCGGGTGCGTCCTCGGAATCCCAGACCGCGGACACGGTCCGGCCACGTTCGTTCCCGTACCTGCTCAGCCAGTAAATTCTGTCGCCCGGCTTGAGATTGAAGGCCATTACCGATTCCCGGTTCGCCGACCTTTGGGTACTCGGTTGTCCTACCCGCGCGCCGAAACCGTATTCCCCGGTCGGCCGAGAGCATCGCCAAACGATCCGGAACTGTTTGTCGATCGGCAGCGCAGGCGCGCCCACGCGTACTTCTTCGACCAGGTAGAACGTGACGATCTTGCGTGCCTTTTCCGACATTTCACGCCATGATTTCGAAAGCGCTTCGGTATATGTCTCGGCATCCGACTCCAACTCCCTGGCAATAGCGATCAGGTCGTTGCCGGCTGCGGCATCCGTGCGGAACGCCTGGATCGACCGAGTCAAAGCGTCGGGTTCGATCCAAAGACGGCGTTCGACTCGCCTGGCCACGTAGTTGTCACGTGCGTCGACGTTGGTGAGAAGCGGCGGGTCCTCGACGGCGTGTTCACGAGCCCATTGAGACGCGTCGAAGCAGGCCGCCAGCCACTGCGCCTCAGCCGGGCTCAGTATCGTGTCCGCCACTACGGGCATGCGGGGAAGCAGACCTGGTCGACCGTGGGGATGGAAGTGTTCGGGACCGACGTGCTCCGGATACCAGCCAAGGTCGCTGTGGAGCAGGGTTGCGAATCCCTCGCCCCAGCGCTGCCAGAAGATCATATCCTCGCCGTGCACATTCACATGGTGCTGAACGATGTCCGTTGGACCGAACTCGACGCCTGCCATCTCGCCCAACTGGGCCTGGATGATCCGGTTACCCCGATAGCGACTCAGGTAGCGTCTGACCTCGGCGACGAAGCCCGCAATGGAATCGTCGTCCAACGTTTTATCCGGGCTGATTGTGATCGTTTTGAGCACGTCGCCATTGCGCCGTGCGGTCAGCAGTTGCTTGGTGGCATTGGCCCAGTAGAGACCGTCGGTGTCCGGGTCATGCACGACGCAGAGCACCGGGAGATTGCCATCCGCCCAGGTGCCACCGTGGTCACCGATCGGCACGGCGTACCCGCCGGCCCTGCGCCACGAACGGCCACCCTTGACCTGGATCTTGACCAGGTCGCCAGTGACCTCACCGTCCTCGGTGAACGTGACGTGTTGGTCCTCCCCGAAGTCGTTCTGGCCATCCACCTCCTGAACGATGTGGTTGTGCCGCTCCAGAAGCGCTCTCAGCGCGTTGACCGCCGCACGGCTGGGCCTGCGAGCGTCAGGAACCTTCGGCAATGGATCCTCCGGATCAGGGTGCAAGGCCAGACAGTTGGTCCGCGACCGCTTGGGAGCGATCGGTGACTAATGGCTCATTTCAGTACGCCGCTGCCCTGGTAATCAGGGTGGTCAGCGTCGAGTTGCGCCGACCAACGGTGAGATCGACTTGAGGAACGCACCTGATCAGATACCGACGACTTCGACCATGTCGCCCAGGCCCTTGAAGTCGTCTTCGTTCCGGGTATACAGCGGCAGCTCTCGCGAAGATGCGATGGCCGCGATCATCAGATCCATTCGCCGGGGTTTCGGATCCCGGTTCGCCGCGAGGACCAGCGCGACCAGCGTTCCATATCGAGCCGCGGCATCGCCGTCGAACGGAAGCGGAGCGAAGTCGACGATCGCGGCACCGAGCTTCTCAGTGCGCACCGCGCGGACCGCGGGATCCTTCGCCATCGCCACCCCCTGATGGAGCTCAGCCATCGTGATCGCCGTGAGTTCCGGTACGCGTGGCAGAGCCGAGGGCTCAAGCAGACCAAGATCGATGTAAGCGCACGTGTCGAGGACTCCCGCCTCGTGACGCTCAGCCACGCCCTGGCCCCCACACGTCGTCAGAATCGACACGGTCCTCGGTGCCGAAGAACTCATCGGCTTCCTGCCGCATCTGAGCCGCCTCGACCTTGGGCAGCCCCCGGTGCCGCTGAACGAGCTCTTCAGCGGTCAGACGCCGCCTACGAGGTATCGGTCGCAGCTCAGCCACCTCGACACCGTTGCGAGTGACGTGGTAGATCTCGCCGGCCTCGACTGCGTCCATGACAGCAGCGGAGTTGTTACGGAACTCGCGCTGGGTGATCACCTTCATGAGACAAGTGTAGCGAGGTGTAGCTCACCGAGCTACACCTCAGCTTGCCCTCGACAGTCAGGCACGCTTACGCAGTTTCAATCGCCCAACATCACGTATCGAGAAGTCTCGAAGTTCGCGCACCACGAACCTATCCTCACCTTTCCCGACAGCGGCCTTCACATTCACCTTTCCACTCACCGCACAAATACGCTTTTCCTTCTTGTCGATCCTCCAGGAGAGATGGAAAGCCTTAGATAGCAAGAAAAGTATGTCGGCTGTTCGTGTGGACCACCGCCACGTGAGCGCAATTCACGAAGCGGTTGCGTTACCGTTCTTCGGACCTGGATGACCACATCCGACTCAGGGAGAAATCATGTCGAGAAATCGTGTGCACAGTCGCCGAAGACCGGTGTTGTCACTGACGGTGACTCTCGTCGTGTCCGCCGGCGCGTTGACCGGGACCGCGCGGGCGGACACGGCCGGGCCGGTGATGCTCGAACGGTTGCCTGGCGACGACAGCAGCCTGGTCCTCGCGGTCAACGACGCCGGCGTGATGGTGGGGTTGTCGTCCAAGGGCCGCGATCCGCGGATCAGCCATCCGGTGCGCTGGGACGCCGACGGCAGGATCACCGCGCTGCCGACACAGGGCGACGGCCAAGGGAGCGTGCGCGACATCAACCGGCACGGGGTTTCCACGGGTATCGCGGCGACTCCGACCGGTTCCGCGCCTGCCCGCTGGGACGCCGAGGGCAGGGTGACCACGATGCAGCTACCGCCCGGCTATTACGGCGCCGGCCCATCGGCGATCAGCGACAACGGTGTCGTCGTCGGCACTTGGATCACGTCGGGCTACTGGATGGGCAGCTTCCGCTGGGACCCGGACAACAAGGTCACGGACCTGGGCACACTGCCCGGCGGCGACTGGACCTGGGCCGAGGACATCTCCGATGACGGCCGCATCATCACGGGCGTGGCCGCCGGCGGCGACAAAGTCCATCATGCCGTCCGCTGGGTGAACGGCATGCCGATGACCCGGCTGGCGCCGGACTACCTGGCGAGCTCGGCGCACCAGACAAACGGGCACGGTGTCTCCGCGGGTTTTGTCACCGAGAACCTCGGCGCCCGCGACACGCCGGTGACCTGGGATCGCGACGGCGCGATGCGCCGTCTGGAAGTGAAGGAAAGCCAGCTGCTCTGGATCAACGCCATCAGCAGCACCGGCTATGTGATCGGGAGCAACAATCACTATCCCCCGGACGACCGTTGGCTGTTCCTGTCGGCCCCCGACGGCACCCTCACCATCCTGCCGGACGACCAGCTGAGCGCCGTCGTCAAAGGGGTCGACGCGAAAGGCACCGTGGTCGGCAGCATCCGAGGCGAGGCGACCGTCTGGTTCCGGAACGGTGAACGCAGGCGACTCGTCGGCCTGCCCGGCGGCAAGGAGAGTACGGCCGACTTGATCAACGACCGGGGCCGCGTCGTCGGGAGCGTCACCGACTCCCAGTGGAAGACCCGTGAGGTGTTCTGGGATCTCAAGTAGCGCCCAGGCAGGGCCGCGGGGTCCAGGCGGCCGAGGTCCAGAGGGGAAACGCTGCCACAGTAGCGGATCACGGGTCACATAAAGACACAACCCGCTACTTTACGTTATGATCACTGTCTGTAGTTTTGCCGCGTTCACATTCATTGACCCAAGGAGGTTCTCGATGGCGATGCGCGGCGACGACGGCAAGGGCGGCGGAAACACCGGCAACTAGCCGGAGACTGAGGCGGGCCACGTCGGGCTCCGATGCGGCCCCGCTTCGAGCGGCCAGCGGAAGGCGATGCCGTACTCCTCTCGTGGATGGCAGGGCTCGAGAAACGTGTGCTCGACGACGCCTCGCCGGATCTCGAGCAGATGCCGATCGCCGGCGGGCCTGCGGACCATGCGTTCGTATTCGGTCTGTTCCGCGTACCACCAGCAGGCATCGGGGACGCAATCGTCGAATGTGACGCTGATGCTCAGACCGCCGGTCACCCTGCCGTCACCATCGACCACACCCGGCGCGATTCCGTGATGGTCAACGTCGACGTTGATCCATTTTCGCTCTTCGTCGAGATCGTCATCGCAGGCGAGGGAGATGAACTCGTGACGCTCGCCTTTTCGCAGCGGTTTCGGGAAACGCAACTCCATGACCAGTGGATCTCCCGGCTGCGCCCCAGGCGAAGTCTCGACGTGGCAACCGAAGATCGCTTTGATCGGGATCGACGCGAGGCCATCGTCCTCTCCGATGAGAGCCCGCGCCATGTAACCATGGACGCCGTTCTCCCGAGCGACGACGTTCCGCACGGTCAGCCGGCGATACGCCGTTCTGCGCCGCATTTCCACGGCCACCAGCAAGCGTTCCACGAACACGGGCTGTGCTCCGTCCGACGGCACGCGACCTCGGGGCGCCCGTGGTTCCGGGAACGCGTTCGAGTCACGGGCGATCTCGACATAAGCACGCCAGGCTTCACCCTCGAGAACCTCCAGATTTCTTGCCAGGCAAGGGGCGAGCTTGTCGCTCACCGCGCGCCGCCATGCCTTGTGCATCGGCGTCGTCGTGGTCGGCGGCGGATCCCCGAAAACCCCGGGCAGGTCTTTCAGCTGGCCGAAACGGTCATCGAGGGTCGATCTCCACGCCATCGGGCCCAACCGGAAAGCGGCGGCCAAGACGTTGCGGCGCCGGGACTCGTTCGTCGAGCCGATCTTCTCGATCTCATCGAGTATCAGGCCCCAGACCGCGAGCGCCCGCACCTCCGGGGGTGCCGTGGTCATCGACTCCGTCGGCCGGACCAGGCAACCGAGGACGGCGGCCGACTCGCTCGCCGGGTCTTCGATCGCGTACCGCAGAAACCTGAGCGGCTTTCCGTCCTTGCGGACCGCGAGCCACCGCAGCGCGGCTTCGACGGCGGCCACAGAACAGGAAACACGGTCCCTCTCCAGCTGGATTGTCACGATGCCCTCCACCATTCGCGGCAATGATCGACAATTCGCGGCGCGGCAGGACAACGGTCGACCATCGGAGAGCCCGCCCTCGACGACAAGAAACTCCTCCTGACCGTGAAAGATCAGAACCGGCGAGGGTCTTCGCCGGTCGTCGCGCCCTACGGTGTACTAGTACACCACATACGGAGGGTTCGACAATGACCAAAACCGGCTCCGGCAGAGAACACGAGGGAATTGTCAAACTGATCAAGACCTCACTGGCCGGCGTGGGCGGCCTCTATCTGTTCACCGGATCCTTCATCGTGACGACGCTCGGCACGACAACAGTGGTCGCGGTGCTCTACTTGAGCGGATTCCGTCGCTAGCCTGTCGTAACGTTTCCGCGCCACGGCCCGAACCACGTCGCGATGCCGTACCACGGATGTGACCACGTCACAGCGGTCGCCATCGGCGGCCGGCTCCTCGCGTCCGAAGTTCCGGCACACAGCGGCAACGGCGAGATCGCCGGACCGGATTGGCGCCCCCCGCTTGTCCGCGTGGTCCGTCGTCGCCAAGGCGTTCCGGAGCACCGGCGGCTTCCTGCCGAAGGAATTCAGCGACTACACCGGAGAAGCCGCGCTGTGCACCGGAATCGTGGGCGGCACGGCGATTCTGCTCGGCTCACAGGACGACAGCCACCGGGACGAGGACCGGAGATTCACACATCTCATCGCGTCCGCGAAAAGCGATCTCCACTACATGCGTTCGCTCGCCCAGCGAGTGAGAAACCATTTTCCAGCGAACTTCGAGATCGCTCGACGTCAATTCCGCGATCAGTAACGATCGAGCGAAGAATACAACCTCCGCGCCACAACGGACGTCTTTCCGGAACCAACTCTCCGGCAGGAGGTCATCGTCATGACCCGTACTCTCCGGCGCGCGCTCGGGGCGCTCGCCGCCACCACCCTCATGCTCACCGGCGCCATCGCCGCGGCAGCGCCCGCTTCCGTCGCGGCCCAGGCGATCCCCACGATGACCGGGATTCGCACCGGCCAGAACCCCGGCTTCGACCGGGTCGTGCTCGACCTGACCGCGGGGCCCGCGCCCGCCGTCCGGTACGACCTCGTCGACGAGTTGATCGCCGACGGCTCGGGCGAGATCGTGTGGCTGACCGGGGAATACTTCATCGCTGTCGCCGCGACTCCGGCGGCCGCGCACGACGACGCCGGGAATCCGACCTATCCCGGACCGCGGAAGTTCCGGACCCGGAACCTCCACAACGTCATGGCGGTCGCGGTCACCGGTGACTACGAGGGCACGTTGTCCATCGGTCTCGGCGTCCGGTCCAGGACACCGGTCACCGTGTTCACCCTGACTTCGCCGAACCGCGTCGTCATCGACGTCCGCCATTGATCACGAGCGGGAATCCGTGAAGGCTTTTCGCCGAACGCGCAGTTTCCGGTGAGCAAAATCCTTTTCGGATTCCCGCGGTGAAAATCCCGTTCTGCCCGATGGGGCGATTTTTCCGAAATCCAGGTATCTGCCGCCCGGTGTCGCGTTCCTTCCTTCCGTCAGCATCACCGCCGATGCGAAGGAGAACCTCATGCCGACCCCACGCAACCCCGACACCCCGTCCTTGGGCCCGGGTGGTGACAACCTCGAAGCGGGCCCGGGAAGTTCGGGTCTGGGAAGCTTCTCGAACAGCGAAATCGGCGAGCTGGTGACCCAGGCCGCCGAAACCATGGCCGCGTCCGGCGAGGACGCCGAGCGCAATTACCAGCGGAGCCTCGACAGGCTTCGCGAGCGCGCGGACGACGTCGTCCCGGCCCTCGGCGAGCAGTACGACGCCCTATCCGAGGAGCAGTACCTGGAGCGCTGGGGCCTGGTCCAGCTGCTCACCGACCTGCGGCACGCGGCCGCCGTTCCGGCGCTCGAAAACGTGCTGCGCCAGCCGATCCCGCCGGAGCGTTCCGACGACCCGGCACACGGGATCAGCACCGTCGGCGAAGAGGTGATCATCCGCACCACCGCCGTGGAAGCGTTGGCACGCCTGGCATCCGCCGGGGACAGCGCGGCCAAGGACCTGCTGCTGCGGCAGGTCCGGCACGAGGTGTTCACCGTGCGGCGCGCGGCGGTCCAGGCCATCGCCGAGGTCGGTGACACCGAACTCACCGCCAGGGTGCGCGAGGAGCTGAGCGGCACCGAGGACGAACGCCTGCTGAACATCCGGCGGGTCGACGTCCGCGGTGTCCCGCAGGCCGTCGGCGGCCGGTACGTGAAGGACAAGCAGACCGACGACGTGCCTCCGCCCTCCTGAACCGAACGAATTCCTTCTACAGACAGGTGATCTCCGATGGCCACTTGCAGCTACACCGTGCCTGACAAGAACGTGACCGGGGACAATTTCTACGGTGCCTCGATCTGCAATCAGACCTACATCGACTATTTCTGGAACACCTACGGCTTCGCGGGCAACAAGGACTACTGGGACGACGGCTTCGGCTGGGAAGACGCGTGCAACACCGACAAGCCGCTCGCGCGGACGTTCAACGCGTGCTATCTGCTGACCTATTCGGCGCAGGATTACCAGAACGACGCCTATTCCGGCGCGATGCTGAACTGGGCGCGCCGCTACGTCCGCGACAACTGCGACGACCTCCGTTCGCTCTGTGGCGACGGCAGTGCCATCGCGCGCTCGTTCAAAGGGGCGTTCGTCGACGACCGGATCGAGTTGTACCTGGGTTTCTGGTACTCCAAGGACGTTCCCGGCCGCGCCGAGACGTTGATCCACGAATCGCGGCACCAGGGCGGGAAACCGCACAACGCGAACTTCCCGGCGGGTTCGGTGTTCGGCGCTGGCAAGAGCGGCGCCGACTCCACGTGGGGCTACGAGGGCGCCTGGATGTACGGCGCGCTCTACCTGTGGTGGTTCTTCGCCCAGGGCGCCCGCACGACGTCGGCGTTGCGTGAACGAGCCCGCCAGCGCGGGAACCTCGTGATCGACAACGCTTTCGCGACCCACCCCGGCTTCAACATCTGAGTCAAGCCCGGCAAGCCCTCTCGTACTGCAGACGAGAGGGCTTCGTCGCACGATACCTCCGACGACTAGAGTCATGTCCCGCTCAACGGGGCTTGACCAGCGAGATATCTGCCGCAATCATCGGATCTCTCGGCAACCACGCCCTGGATGAGAGCGGATGGTCATGAGAGTTCACCGCACCGCCTGGCTCGCCTTGGTTCTCGCCCTGGTGGCGGGTCTGCTCACCACGCCGCCGGCGAGCGCGGAGCTGCACCATCCCCGCCAGAAATGGCTGCGCGAGGCCACCGCGGGGCTCTTCCTCCACTGGGGCATGTTCACCGCGCCACGGCAGACCGACTGCGCCGCCTGGGAACGTGCCGTCACCGACGGCGGCTGGAGCGCCGACTACTGGGTGGACGAGGCCCGCAAACTCGGCGCTTCCTACATCGTGCTCGCCACTTTCCACAGCAGGCTGGGCTACGCGCGGCCGTGGCCGTCGGCGATCCCGGGCAGCTGCGCCACGCGTCGCGACCTCCTCGGCGAGCTCGTCAAGGCCGGAAACGCCAAAGGTATCCGGACGATCCTCTACATGACCGACGATCCCCAGTGGCACAAGGAAACCGGCGTCGAGTCGCTGGATTCCGCCGCGTACTCCGCCTACAAGGGCAAGCAGGTCGACCTGACCACCCGCCCCGGTTTCGGCGAGTACAGCTACGACCTCTTCCACGAGGTCATGGACCGCTACTCGGACCTCGCCGGGTTCTGGATCGACAACGACAACGACTATTGGGAGAAGAACAAGCTCTACGAACAGATCCGTGAGAAACGACCGTCCTGGTTGCTGAGCAACAACAACGAGGACACGCCGATCATGGACACCGTCAGCAACGAGCAGAAGACCGGCATCACCCCGCCGTACGACTACCCGCAGGCCGCGTTCACCCCGATGCCGCGGCTCACCGAGGCCGACTACAAGCTGCCGACCAATGGCGGCTGGTGGTACGACGGTACCGATCAGGCCGTCGACTTCCGGCTGTCCACCGGTCGCTACATCACCAACGCGGGTTCGTCGATGAAGTCGCTGATGGCCGAAACCCCGATGGTGAACGGGAAGTTCCCGCCGCAGCAGGAGGCATACAACAACTTCATGGCGAGCTGGGTGCCCCCGATCAAATCCTCCTTGCAGGGCAAAGAGGGCGGTGGGTACATGTACGGCGGGATGCAGCCCGGCTTCTGGAACGACGGCGCGCACGGCGTCATCACCGTCGAGCCCGGCGCCGGGACGCAGTACCTGCACGTGGTCACCCGCCCGAGCACCGATCTGCTCCGCCTGCGCGACAACGGCTATCAGGTGACCAAGGTGTCCGACGTGCGCACCGGGAAACCGCTGCGTTTCAGTCAGTCCGCCGGGTATCTGACCATTGTGGACCTCAAGGACTGGGACACCTACGACACGGTGTTCAAGGTCGAAACCGCCGGGCAACGGAACTTCCTCGATTCCCGCACGATCAAGGCGACCGCTTCGTCCTCGCGCGCGGATCACCCGGCGTCGAACCTCGTCGACGGGAACTTCGAGAACTACTGGGACGCCGACGGCAAGCAACCGGTCTCCCTGACCTTGGACCTCGGCAAGCGGCGGACGGCGGCGTATCTCGCGGTGAACCAGCGTGAGATGTCGCCGACGCACGCGCGCGAATCGTTCGGCAGGCCCGAGGACTCGTCCCGGATCAAGGACTATCGCGTCTACGTCAGCGACGACGGCCGGAACTGGGGCGAGCCGGTGCGCACCGGGGCGATGCCGAGCGCTCGCGGCGTGCAGTTCATCGATTTCGGTGAACGGCAGGCCCGTTTCGTCAAACTGGAAGTGCTGAACACCTGGTCCGGCCCGCAGGCGAAACCCTTCTACCGGCAATTGGCGATCGACGAGATCAAGGTGGCGTCCGGCTACCCGACGTCGCTTCCGGGTGACCGGGTTCCGCTGGAGGCCGAGTCCTTCCGCAACGATCACGACGGCCGCGCCCGCCTCGGCCGGTGCACCTCGTGCTCCGGATCGTTCCAGGTCACCGGGCTCGGCGGCGGCCCGCGCAACTCGGTCACCTATCCGGGGGTGACGGTCGCGGAAGCCGGGACGTACCGGCTTCAGCTCGACACCTCGGCCGGGCCCGCGACGTCGGTATCGGTGAGCGTCAACGGTAGTGCGCCCGTCGAGACCGCGATCGACGGCGGCACACCCGGAACCGTGGCCTCGACGGCGATCCCCGTCGCCTTGAACGCCGGGGGAAACACTCTCAAGGTGTTCAGCAAAGCCACGTCGGGGCCGGGCCTCGACCGGATCGCGATCGCTCCCCTGCCACCGTCGTCCTACATCCCGAAGACGACCCTGATCGTCGAACCCGGTGGCGTCCAATGGCTTTCCCCGGGGCGGCAGTCCTTGCGGGTCACCGCGAAGCTGCGACTCGACGCCGATGACGCGATCGGCGAGGTCACGCTGGCTCCGGTCGCCCCGACGGGCTGGAGCGTGCAGGGCGCTCCGGCGACAGCGGGGTCCATGCGCGTCGGGAACGAACTCGAAGCGTCCTGGACACTGGTGTCGCCCGAAGGCGTCACCGCGGCCGACATCCCGGTCACCGCGTCGTTCGACCTCCTCGGCCGCACGAAATCCGTGAGCAAGCCGGTGCGGGTGAGCCCGCGACCGGCGGACCGGGTCTTCATGCGCGAGGCCGAAGATTCGGCGAACGACGTCGGCGGCGCGGGCGTCACGAACTGCGGGGTCTGCTCGGGCGGCCAGAAGGTCCGCAACATCGGCGGCGATCCGGACTCGTTCGTGCGGTTCGACGACGTCACCGTGCCCGAGACCAGGCGCTACACCCTCCACATCGACTTCACCGTCAACGGGCCGCGCTCGTACTTCGTCACGGTCAACGGCGGCGCTCCGGTCGAGGTGAAGGTCGATGGCGCCGGCAACAACACCCAGCTCACGACGTCGGTGCCGGTCGAACTGAAAGCGGGGGCGAACACGATCAAGCTGTCCAACGACCACGCGTCCGCCCCGGATCTCGATCGGCTGTCACTGGGGTGAGCTACCGGCTTGACCCTCTCCCCGGGAGAGGGTTCAGGCTGGTCCCATGACGACCTTGATGCCGATCGGCGTGTTCGCGCACGCCACCAGGCTGTCGGTCCGCGCGCTGCGGAACTACGACCGGCTCGGGCTGCTGGTGCCCGCCAGGATCGACCCCGGCTCCGGGTACCGCCGGTACTCGCTGGAGCAGTTCGCCCGCGCGGGCTTGATCCGGCGGCTGCGGGAACTGGAGGTGCCGCTGGCGGAGATCGCCGAGATCCTCGACGCGGGTACCCCGGACGAGGTGAAGGCCGCGATCAAACGGCACCACGACCGGGTGGCCGCGCGGGCCGCGGAACTCGCGGCGATCAGCGGCGGGCTCGACTCCGTCCTCGCCGAGCCGACGCGGTGGCTGCATGTCTACGAGCGCGTGCGCACGCCGCAGCCGATCGCCCGCCTGACGATCCAGACCCCGCTGAGCGGCCTGGCCGAGCGGATCGGTCCCGCCTACGCCCGGCTGTTCGCGGCGCTCGACGCTCAAGGCGTCATGCCGTCCGGCCCGCCCGGGACCCGCTATCGCACCGATGATCCCGACGAGCTGTCCGTCGAACTGTTCGTCCCGGTGGAGGGGCCAGTGCGGGACGACGGCGAGATCGGTTCCGCCGAACTTCCCGGTGGCCTGCTCGCCGCGACGATCCACGAGGGCGGCTACGAAGACGTCGAGGCGGCCTACCGATCGCTGGGCCGCTGGATCGCCGAACGCGACCGCGTCCCGACCGGGCCCGCCGAGGAGTTGTACCTGGTGGCGCCCGGCCCGGCGGTCGCGCCCGAGGCCTACCGCACCGAGATCGCCTGGCCGGTGACCGCGTGATCCTCGACGGCGTCAAGACCGAGGGCGGGGAGCACTGCGAGACCAGCACCCTCGACGTCCTCCTGCGGCACGCCGGGGTCGAGCTGTCCGAGCCGATGCTGTTCGGGCTGGGTGAGGGCCTGGGCTTCATCTACTGGGACGGGAAGAACCTGCCGTTCCCCTTTCTCGGCGGGCGCGCGAAACCCGCCGAGATCACCCGGAAGCTGGCTGAACGCCTCGGACTCACCTTGCGGGTCAAGGAAACGACGTCGGCGCGCACGGCGTGGCGGAACGTGGCCGAGCAGATCGACGCCGGTTTCCCCGTCGGCCTTCAGCTCGACTCGTACCACCTCGAGTACTTCACCTCGAAAGTCCACTTCGGAGGACACTTCGCGGCTTTGTACGGCTACGACGGCGAGCACGCCTTCCTCGTCGACACCACGCAGCAAGGCGGTGCCGTGTCGACGTCACTGACGAGCCTGGAGCGCGCCCGCGGCGAAAAGGGACCGATGACGGCGAAGAACCGCTCGTTCACCATCGGCGCGGACGCACCCCTTGTCCCGCTCGCCGACGCCGTCCGCACGGCAGTACGGGCCAACGCGGCGGAGTTCCTGAACCCGCCCATCGCCAATCTCGGGTATCGCGGGATCGGCAAGGCCGCCGTCCAGGTGCGAAAATGGCTGGAGCGCAGCAGCGAACCGGCCCGCGACCTTCCGCAGGCCGCCGTCCTGATGGAGCGGGCGGGGACCGGCGGTGCGCTCTTCCGCCGGATCTACCGGGACTTCCTCGAAGAGTGCACGACACTCGTCGACGACGCCGGTCTCCGCACAGCGTATGAGAAGTACCGCGAGATCGTTCCACTGTGGACAGAGGTCGCGCGATTGTTCGCACAGGCCGGGGAAACCGGCGAAGCCCGACGGCTCGCCGACGCGTCCGCCATCCTGTCCGAGCTGGCTCAGCGCGAACAGGAGGCGATGACGGCTCTGGCGACGGTTCAGCGTGGGCGCTCGTAGGGCAGCTTCTCCCCCGCTTCCACCGCGAACGGGAGGTTGTTGCCCGCCGGCGGCAAGGGGCACGTGGCGAAATCGGTGAACGCGCACGGGAGATTCGTCGCGCGGGTGAAGTCGAGGACTACGGAGCCGTTTTCATCCGGCGGAGGCACCGCGAGCGACCGGTTCGCCGCGTAGGTGGTGACGCCGCTCGTGGCATCGGTGAACAGGATGAGCAGACCGTCCTTCTTGCCGTTGAACGCGGTGAGCGTGTGCTCCACGCCGTCGTGTTCGAACCGCACGATGCCCGGGGAGACGTAGACGTGGCTGAGTCCTTCGACGACGGCGCCGACGGTGGTCGGTTTCGGCTCGTCGAAGGCCTCGAAGGTCCCGGTCAGCACCCAGGCCGCGTCGGGCTCGTACGCCGGGACACCGCGGAAAGCGTTCAGCACCGGCGCTTTCGGGTCGTGCGTGCGGATGAGGTAACCGCCACGGCGCGCGACCTCGATCTCGATGTCCCCCGCGACGACCCGGGTGGTCGCACCGCTGTTGACCAGCTCGAAGCGCCGGACGCCGGTGAGCCGTTCGCCGTCGTGGGAGAGGTCCGCGCCCTGCGGGTCGAGGTAGGCCGCGTCCGCGTCCTGCCACCACAGCCCGGGCAGGCCCTCGTAGGCGCGCGGCTTGTCCTCGAGCCAGTCGAGCGAGACCAGGGCGAGCCAGCCGAGCGGGTCGGCGAGGTCTCGCTCGCGCTGGGTCTTCCAGTCCTGCCAGTCCCGCGTGAAGGTGTCCAGGCTTGTGCTCATCGGCGATCCCTTCCGTGACCTTGCTCGTTCTCCCAGGTCAACGATGTGCGGACGGCGATATTTCGCGTCCCGGCATGTGGGCGCGTCAGGCCCGGTAGTCGTCGGTTACGCCCTCCTCGGCGGAGATCAGCTCGGCGATGGGCGCGAAGAAGGCCTTGATCCCGGGCAGGTTCGCGCCCTTCTCCCTCGACGCGGCGAAGTCCTCGGAGGAACGCCACCACACGACGTCGAGCCAGGTCTCGTCGTCGACCCGGATCAGCTGGGCATCGAGGAAACCCTCCCGGTCGGCCCGGAAGTCGGCGAGCATCGCGGAACGGGCCTGGAGCAGTTCAGCCGCGCGGTCGGCCGAGACCTTGAAGCGGGTGAGTTCGACTGTCGTCATGGTGCCGATGCTAAGCGACCCGCCCTCCCGGTGGCGGCCTTCTGGAGATCACTGACTGAACGCGGAGAGGCGCCCTATTGTTGTCGCGGTTTTCCAGCGGATGCGCAGGTGGCAGGCTCGGTCGGCGTAGATCCGGCGGGGCCGTCGCCGGGACGGTGGGATCTGGTGGATCAGCTGATGGCGCAGCCGAGGGTGAGGAAGGCGTCGTGGAGGTCGTCACGGATCTCCCAGCGGATGCGTAGCCGCCGGAACCAGTGCAGCAGGGCGAAGGCGCCCTCGACAACCCAGCGATGAACACCGACACCGGAGCCGTGTTCCTGACCTCGGCGGGCAATAAGGGTGTGATTCCCGCGGCGGACAAGCTTGCGGTACTTGTCGTGATCGTAGGCGCGGTCGGCGTAGAGCCGTTGTGGTCGACGGCAGGGCCGTCCACAGCGGCCCCGCACGGCTGGGATCGCGTGGATCAGCGGCATCAGCTGGGTGACGTCGTGCCGGTTCCCACCGGTGAGGGTGGCCGCCAGCGGGATCCCGGTGCCGTCGGTGATCACATGGTGCTTGGACCCGACACAGGCTCGGTCTACCGGGCTGGGGCCGGTTTTAGGCCCCCTTTTAACGCCCGCACATGCGATCCATCAAAGGCTGCCCGTGACCAGTCCAGCTGGCCCGCCGCGTGCAGTTCCGCCAGCAGCAGCTCGTGCAACTGCTGCCACATCCCGCAACCGCCGCCAGCACGTCATGCCCGACCCATAGCTCAGCTCTTGGGGCAAGAACTCCCACGGAATCGCCGTATAGAGCACGAACATGATCCCGCACAACGCCTTACGGTCGTCCAACCGCTTACGCCCTGGATGCCAATACCGACGCTCCACCCGCGGCAACAACGGCTCGATCCGTTCCCACAAACCGTCATCGCCCCCACGGACGCCGCTGTCCCACCAGCTCACCCCTCACAGAACGATCACCGAGACACGGCATCAAGCCACACCCCAAGATCATTCTGTTACGACCCCTAATTGCGAAGCTTGCCGATTCACTCTCAAGTGGGAAATGCGCGGGTTCGCGGTAACGCAAAATTACGAACACGTGTTCGAAATGTTGGTGTATTATGGAGTTGTGTCCGAGACCTTCCTTCCCGAACTCCCGCAGGAGTTGTGGCGTGCCGGCAAGCTGGAGCTTGCCCATGGTGTGCAGCAGTTCCTGCAGTTGATGCGGGTCGCGTCCGCTGCTCTGGGGCAGTTTTTGGCGGAGGTGGAGTCTCGGGGTTCGAAAGATTTGTATGGGTATGGGTATGGGTATGGGTCGACGGCGGCGTGGTTTGCTGATGTGGCTGGGTTGTCGCGGGGTGAGGCGCAGTCGGTGGTGAAGCGGGCGATCGCGTTGAATCCGACTCGTGCTTTGGATGGCACGGAGGTTCCGGCCTTCGCGCCGACTGTGGGTGCGGCGGCCGCTGAGGGCATGATCGGGGATGAGCGGATCGATCAGATCCTGGAGATCTTGGGGAGACTCCCGTCCGATACGTCGGTGGAGGATCGGGAGAGTGCGGAGAAGATCCTCGGGAACCTGGGCCGTGGCGCTGGTCCCCGGCAGGTGACGAAGGCCGCCGAGGACATCCTCGGCTGGCTGGATCCCGACGGCAACGAACCCAAAGAACCCGAACCGAAGCAGCCCCGCCGCGAGATCACCCTGGAGCGTCGCCGGGACGGGTTCTGGAAACTCACCGGCCTGCTGGATGACGAGCTGGGGGCTCGTACCGCGGCTGCACTGGAGGCGTACGCGAAACCTCGCCCGGTGGACGAGTTCGGCCAGGCGGATCTGCGCATGAAGTGTGAGCGCCTGGGCGATGCGTGGGCCGAGCTCCTCGACTTGGCGATCGCGTGCCCCGATCAGCCTGGCACCAGCGGGTACCGGACGTTGGTGCACGTGACCATCGGCCTGGAAGAGCTCAAGACCGGGATCGGGAAAGCCTGCCTCGATTTTGTCGGCGAGATGACCGCCCGCGAGGCGCGGATGGCCGCCTGCGACTGCCTGATGCTGCCCGCGGTGCTGAACGCCGCCGGGGAACCCCTCGACGTAGGGCGACTACGACGGTTCGTCACCCCAGGCCAGAGACGCGCACTCAACATCCGCGATCGAGGCTGTGCGTTCCCCGGCTGTCACCGAAAACCCAAGAACTGCCACGCCCACCATATTCATCACTGGGCAGACGGCGGCCCGACCGATCTCCGGAACCTCGTGCTGCTGTGCGGTTTTCATCACCGGCTGATCCACCACGGCGACTGGCAAGTCCGAATGGCAGCCGACGACGACCTGATCGAACTCGGCCGCGCGGAACTCGCGGACCGGCCGCTCGAAACGCCGTACGCGGGAGTCGTCGTCGACGAGGTGCAGGACATCCCTCTGTGCGGCTTGCGACTGCTGAACGACCTCGCGGGCGACGGGCCGAACAGGCTGTTGCTGGTCGGGGACGGCCAGCAACAGGTCTATCCCGGTGGCTGGCGGTTGTCCGACGCCGGCATCCCGGTCCAGGGCCGCGGCGAAATCCTGAAGGTCAACTACCGCAACCGTGCCGAGGTCCTGGGTTTCGCACGCCGATTCGACGCGACCAACCGGGTCGACGACCTCGACGGCGCGGACGGTGTCACCCTGCGCGCGGCCGAGTCCGCCAGTGAGGGCGGAGTGACCGAGACCTGGCGCGGCACCTCCGGCGAACTGTCCGGCGCGCTGGTCGAAGCGGTCCGAAACCTGCCGGTGCGCCCTGACCATTCGGCGCTGATCGTCTTCCACCACAAGGACCTGGGCCGGTGCGCCGAGATCTTGCGCAAGGCGGGGATCCCGACGCTGGCGTTGGAGCACTACTCCGGCGCGGCCGACGGCAAGCTCAAGATCGGCACCGTGCATCGGGCGAAGGGCCTGGACTTCGAAGCCGTTCTGGTGCTGGAGAACACGCACGAGAGCGTGACCGGCAGCGAGGCCGAAGAGGAACGCCGTGAGTTGCGCGGCAGGCAGCATCTGGTCGCGGCGACCAGGGCTCGCGATTTCCTCTGGTGGGGCGTACTCGACGACACCGCGCCCGAGCAGGCCGAGAAGGCCGAGCAGTCCGAGAAGGCCGAGAACGCGGCGAAGGCCGTGGAGACCGAGGACGACTGCGTTCACGACATGCCCATTTCCTGGTGCTCGCTCTGCCGCAAACCGCCGCCGAGCGTCCTTCCCCACGGTTACCGGACTTCCGGAGGAACCGCGTACCACAACGACCCCGACTGCACGTGGCTGCGAAAGGGCCAGGGAAGCGCGCACCGACAGGGCATGAACGTCCACGACGTCACCCGTCTCGCCTGGGGATCGGTCACCCCGGGCGAGCTCGAGCCGTGCGAGTTCTGCTGCAGTCCACAATGGATGCGACGTCACGGCCACTGACCGAAGGGGAGCCCCATGGACGACCAGACCGATCTGCCGTCCGGCATCGGCAAACCGGCGACGCGTGCCTTCGCCGCCGCCGGCTACACGCGACTGGAGCACTTCACCCACGTCACCGACGCCGAACTCGCGAGCCTGCACGGCGTCGGCCCCAAAGCGCTCCGCATCATCCGCGAGGCGCTGGAAACCCGAGGTCGGGCACCCGAACCCACCGAATAATTTTTTTGTCTTGACAACTTAAGCCTTCGGACGGTTAGCTGAGCGCACACCGATCGAAGGGACCAAGTCATGGCCAAGTTCGCGAACGTCGACGACTACCTCGCCGCTCTCCCCGAGGGTTTGCGTGAGGTCGCCACCGCGCTGCGCCCGATCGTCAACGCCGCCTTGCCCGGCGCCATCGAGGCGATGTACCACGGCTCCCCGACCTGGAGCGCGGGCGAAGCCGCAGGCAAGAACCTCGTCTGCCTGGTGAAGGCGTACTCGTCATACGTCACCTTCGCCCTCTGGAAGGGCCAGCTCGTCGACGACGAGTCCGGCAGGCTCGAGGCGAGCGCACGGGAGATGGCACACGTCAAGCTGCGCTCGGTCGAGGACATCGATGCCGACCTGTTCACCGGCTGGCTCAAGCAGGCACGAGACCTCGAAGCCCCCGCCGGAGCACGGTGACACAATCGGCGACGTGCCTGTGATCACCGACGAATCCCGTTGCCCGTGCGGCCTCGGCGAGCCCTATGGCGTTTGCTGCGGCCGTTTCCACCGGGGAGCCGCGACAGCGCCGACCGCCGAACGCCTGATGCGGTCGCGGTTCAGCGCGTTCGCCGCCGGTGACACCGCGTACCTCATCGCGACCTGGCATCCGAAGACCAGGCCCGCGGACCTCGAACTCGACCCGGGGCAGCGCTGGACCTTCCTGGAGATCCTCGGCAAGACCGGCGGCGGGCTGCTGGAGAACGAGGGCACGGTCGAGTTCCGGGCGCACTACCGGCAGGACCGCCGGGCGGACAGCATGCACGAGAACAGCCGCTTCATCCGCGTCGACGGGCAGTGGATCTACGTCGCGCCCGTCGCCTGAGTTCCATCAACTCGCCCAAACAGGCTTCCCTCGCGTGATAAACAGTGTGGCGATGGGAAAACTGACCCGCCGGGCGAGGGCGAAGGCCGACTACTACGCCTACTCGGCCGCTCGTGAGTGGCCGGTCGCGGCGTCCGGGATCGGCGTGGTCCTCGGCGCGGCGACGATCCTCCCCAGCGCGATCGGCATCGTGCTTTCGGTGCTGGCACTGGCCTTGGGGACGGCCACCTTCGTCAGGGATCTCCGGCTGCTGCGGGCACGCTGGGCCGGGTTCGAGTTCAGCGCGATCGCCGCCCCGTTCCCCACCGCCGAGCTGCCGCCTCCGCCCGCGTATCCGGGAGCGAAGTATCTCGCCGTACCCGCGCGGGGAACGGCGCTCGTCAGCGACCCGATCGACGAGGCACTGTCGGCGGGGAACTTCCGGATCGCCGTCTCCGAGGAGCCGTACCGCCTGCCGCCCAAGCTCAAGGCGACCGCGCCGCACGTCCTTCCCCTGCGAGCGAAGGGCCGCGTGCTGTTCAACGGCCCCATCGTCGGCATGCGCGGCGAGCCGCTTCCGGCGGCGGGCGCCGCTCCTGCCCCGATCCGGCTGCATCGCGCGCGGTTCTTCGACGCCGTGTGCTCCAACGAACTGGCGACCCTGCGGATCACCAGGAAGGACACCGGCGAGGAGTACGACCTCCGCCGCGAAGAACTGGCCGACTCCTCGGGCAGCCTGCGCACGCTCGCGAGCAGCGAACTGGCCGATCTGGTCGGCGTCTCGACCATCGCGTTCACCTCCGACGGCAAACTGGTCGTGGTGCTCCAGTCCCGGCGGAACTCGGCGAGCGCGATGCTGCTCGCGCCGTCGGGCAGCGGCTCCCTCGAACCCCAGGATCTCGACACCGCCGACGGCGGACGCCGCCGGATGCTGCACACGGCGGTGATCGCCGGGATGGAACGGGAACTGCGCGAAGAGACCGGCGTCCTGCCCGGCGAGATCGTTTCGACCCGGCTGACCGGGTTCGCGCGCTGGATGGAACGCGGCGCGAAGCCGGAGTTCTTCGGGATCACCGAGCTTTCCGTGGACGGCGACACCCTGCGGACACGTCGCACCCGTGGCGCCGAAAAGCTGTTCAGCGAAGGCGCGAACGTGCTCGACGTCGACCTCGCCGCGCTGGGCGAAGAGCTCTCCGCCGGGACGGCCGTCGCCGAGGCGTCGACGTTGCCGGCGAGAGTGCGTGACGACGCCTCCCTGCCCTTGTTGCTGTGCTTGCGCGCCGCCGCACTCCGGCGGACTCTTCACCACTGACGAACCCGGTGCAAGGGTCTGGCCTTGCCGTGATGTGACGGCTACCATCTCCCCCAACATTGTTAGGGAACTTTCTTAACGATTTCCGCCCAGGTCCGCCGCCGTGTGCCCAAGGAGGCGCGCTCGTGAGTTTTCGGCAGAAGAGAACCCGGATCCCGTTACTGGCCATGACCGTCACCGCGCTGGCCGCGGCGGTCTGCGGGGTGACCACCGCTCCCGCCGCCACCGGCGCGGAAGCGGCCGTCCCGCTGTCCGTCGGCGCCGCCGCGGGCAACGCCACCCCGATCCCCGGCTACGTGATCCAGTCCTCGGCACAGGTCAGTGACGACTCGGCGGTGTCGAAGCCGGGCTTCCCCACCGCCGGCTGGTACCCGGTGTCGTCGCGCTCGACGGTCTACGCCGGACTGCTGCAGAACGGCAAGTACGCCGACCCGTTCTACTCCACGAACATGAAGAACGTGCCGACGGCGCAGTTCACCGTGCCGTGGTGGTACCGCACCGACCTGAACGTCGAAGACACCTCGCAGCGCACGTACCTCGACTTCAGCGGTGTCCTCTCGAAAGCCGACGTCTGGGTCAACGGCACCCGGATCGCGACGAAGGACCAGGTCAACGGCGCCTACACCCGCCACGACCTCGACATCACCGAGCACGTCCGCCAGGGCGTCAACAGCGTCGCGTTCAAGGTCTACCCCAACGATCCCAACAACGACCTCTCGATGGGCTGGATCGACTGGGCGCAGACCCCGCCGGACCAGAACATGGGCATCGTGCGCGACGTCCTCGTCCGGCGCGGCGGCCCGGTGGCGCTGCGCAGCGCCCACGTGGTCCAGAAGCTGAACTCCTCGCTCAGCCACGCCGACCTCACGGTGAAGGCCGACGTCCGCAACGACTCGGCGAACGCGGTGCAGACCACCGTCGCCGGAACGGTCGCGGGAAAGCCGGTCAGCCAGACGGTTTCGCTGGCCGCGAAGGAACGGAAGACCGTCACCTTCCCGGTCGTCGGCCTGGACAACCCGAACGTGTGGTGGCCCGCCGGAATGGGCGGCCAGAACCGGTACGACCTCGACCTGACCGCGAGTGTCGGCGGCACGGCCTCCGACGCCTCGAAGTCGAAGTTCGGCGTCCGTGACGTCAAGGCGACGCTGAACTCCAGCGGTGGACGGCAGTACAGCGTCAACGGCAAGCCGCTGCTGATCCGCGGCGGTGGCTACACACCGGACCTCTTCCTTCGCTGGAGCGAGACCGCGGCGGCCGACAAACTCAAGTACGTGCTGAACCTCGGGCTCAACACGGTCCGGCTGGAAGGCCACATCGAACCGGACGAGTTCTTCGACATCGCCGACGACCTCGGCGTGCTGACGATGCCCGGCTGGGAATGCTGTGACAAGTGGGAAGGCCAGGTCAACGGCGAGGAGAAGGGCGAGCCGTGGGTCGAGTCGGACTACCCGATCGCCAAGGCGTCGATGTTCTCCGAGGCCGAGCGCCTGCGTGACCACCCGAGCGTCATCTCCTTCCACATCGGCAGCGACTTCGCGCCGGACAAGCGGATCGAGCAGGGTTACCTCGACGCGATGAAGGCCGCCGACTTCCAGCCCCCGGTGATCCCGGCGGCGTCGGCGAGGCCGTCCCCGATCACCGGCGCGTCCGGTATGAAGATGAACGGCCCGTACGACTACGTCCCGCCGGTGTACTGGTACGACAAGTCGCAGAAGGACCGTGGCGGCGCGTGGAGCTTCAACTCCGAGACCAGCGCCGGCGTCGACATCCCGACGATGGACACCCTGAAGCGGATGATGTCGGCCAGCGAGCTCGAAACGATGTGGAAGAACCCGTCGGCCGCGCAATACCACCGCTCGTCCTCGGCGACCTTCGGGAACCTGAAGCTGTTCGGCAACGCCCTCACCAAGCGCTACGGCGCCCCGGCCGACCTGAACGACTTCGTGCGGAAGTCGCAGCTCGCGCAGTACGAGAACGTGCGTGCGGAGTTCGAGTCGCACTCCCGCAACTACACGGACTCCACCAACCCGTCGACCGGGTTGATCTACTGGATGCTCAACAGCCCGTGGACTTCGCTGCACTGGCAGCTGTTCGACGCCTACATGGACCAGAACGGCGCGTACTACGGGGCGAAGAAGGCCAACGAGCCGCTGCACATCCAGTACTCGCACGACAACCGCTCGGTCGTGGTGATCAACCAGACGTCGAACGCGGTGAGCGGGCTGACGGCGACCACGAAGCTGTACAACCTCGACGGCACCGAGAAGTACAGCAACACCAAGACCGGGCTGTCGGTTGGCGCGCTGGGCGCCAAGTCCACCGCCGTCACCGTCCCCTCGGTGAGCGGGCTGTCGACGACCTACCTGGCGAAGCTGGTGCTCACCGACTCCTCCGGCAAGGAGGTCAGCCGGAACGTGTACTGGCTCTCCACCAAGGCGGACACGCTGAACTGGAGCGGCAGCGACTGGTACTACACGCCGCAGTCGGCCTACGCCGATCTGTCCGGGCTGAAGAACCTCGGGCAGTCCGCCGTCGGCGTGACGGCGAAGTCGGCCGCCGGTTCCGACGGCACCACCACGACGACCGTGACGCTGAAGAACACCTCGGGCGGCAAGCTCCCGGCGTTCTACGTCGACTCGAAGGTCGTGGACGCCGCGGGCAAGCCGGTGCTCCCGGTGGAGTGGAACGACAACGCGGTGAGCCTGTGGCCAGGTGAAACGACCACGCTGACCGCGAAGTACCGCACGGCCGACCTCAAGGGCTCCAAGCCTTCGGTACGGGTCTCGGGCTGGAACACCGGCACGCAGACCGTTCCCGCCGACGGCTCCGGCCCCGGTCCGAACAACCCGGTCGACTACCAGGCCGAGGACGCCACGGTCGTCCGGGGCGCGGTGGAGTCCAACCACGCCGGGTTCACCGGCAGCGGGTTCGTCAACTACGACAACGTGGCGGGCAGCTCGGTCGAGTGGACGGTCACCGTGCCGTCCGCGGGCACCTATGACGTCGTCGTCCGGTACGCCAACGGGACCTCGGCGGACCGGCCGCTGGACTTCTCCGTCAACGGCTCGATCAGCGCGTCGGGTGTCGGCTTCGGCGGCACCGGCGCCTGGCCGAACTGGACGACCAGACCCGTCAAGATGACCTTGGCGGCGGGGCAGAACAAGATCAAGGCGGTCGCCACCACGGCGAACGGCGGTCCCAACGTCGACAAGATCACCCTCTAGCACGGGGAGTCGCCAACGGCCCCCTTCGCCACCCGGCGAAGGGGGCCTTTTCCGTTCCGGCGTGGGTTAGGCTTTCCGGGTGAACGGAAAACCCGACCCGCGCCTGCGGGACCTCGCGATGTTGCGACGCGTCCGCGACCGGATCGACCGGGACTACGCCCAGCCGCTGGACGTCGAGGCGCTCGCCCGCGGCGTGCACGTCTCGGCCGGGCACCTGAGCCGGGAATTCCGCGCCGCGTACGGCGAATCGCCCTACAGCTACCTGATGACCCGCCGGATCGAGCGGGCCATGATGCTGCTGCGGCGCGGGGACATGTCGGTCACCGAGGTCTGCTTCGACGTCGGCTTCTCGTCGCTGGGCACCTTCAGCACGCGATTCTCCGAACTGGTCGGCGTCTCACCGAGCGCCTACCGCAAGCAGGCGGCGGAAGAGGGCCGCGGCATGCCCGGCTGCGTCGTCAAACAGGTCATGCGACCGATCAGGAATAGAGAAGCGGCCTCCCGTCGCCCCGACCTACCTTGAGTCGCATGATCCTCTCGATTCACGCGTCCTTCCTCCCCGCCGACGATCTCGAGGCCGCTCTTTCCTTCTATCGCGACATCCTGGGCTTCGAGACGCGGGACGAAGGTCCGCACCGGGTCGCCGTCGGCCCGCCGGGGCAGCCGCGGACGTCGATCGTGCTCCGCTCCCCCGCCGCGGGCCCGGAGCTCACCGACGAGGAGCGCGCCACGGTCGCCGAACTGATGGCCAAGGGCACCTACGGGGCCATCGTGCTGTCCACTTCGGACCTGATCGACACCTTCGACCGGATCCAGGCCACGGGGGCCGACGTCGTCCAGGAGCCGATGGAACAGCCTTACGGCGTCCGCGACTGCGCTTTCCGCGACCCGGCGGGCAACCTGGTGCGTATCGAACAGCGGTAGCCGGGCCTCGGTGCGCGCGCACCGGGGCTCTCGGGTGATGATGAGCGGCGTGGAGATCGCGGTAGAACTCGTGGCACTGGTGGTGGCCGTCCTCCTGGTCACCGCCGCGGCGCGGAAACTCGACTGGTCGGCGCCCCTGTGCCTGATCGCGGTGGGGGTCGTCGCCTCGTACGTCCCGGGCATCCCGGAGTACGAACTGGATCCGGAGGTCGTGCTGCTGGGGCTGTTGCCCCCGCTCCTCTACGCGACCGCGATCCGCACGTCGCTGATCGACTTCCGCCGCAATCGCGGGCCGATCCTGCTGCTGTCGGTGGGGCTCGTCATCTTCACCACGGCCGCGGTCGGGGTCGTGGCGTGGCTGGTGATCCCCGGCCTGCCGCTCGCCGCCGGGCTCGCGATCGGCGCGGTGGTCGCGCCGCCCGACGCGGTCGCGGCCACCGCCGTCGCCCGCAAGGTCGGGATGCCGCGCAAGCTGACCCGGCTGCTGGAGGGCGAAAGCCTGTTCAACGACGCGGCCGCGCTGGTCGCGTTGCGGACCGCCATCGCGGCCATCGCGGGCTCGGTCAGCGTGTGGCAGGCCGGTGGTGACTTCCTGCTGGCCGCGGGTGGTGGGCTGGTGATCGGTTTCGCAGTCGGCGCGCTCGCCGCGCTGATCCGCACCCGCCTCGAAGATCCGGTCACCGACACCGCGCTTTCGCTGGTGGTCCCGTTCGTCGCGTACCTGGCCGCCGAGGCGATCCACGGTTCCGGCGTGATCTCCGTGGTCGTCGCGGGCCTGATCCTCGGGCACAAGGCCCCGAGCATGCTCTCGGGCCGCTCGCGGCTGGCCAGCAGGCTGAACTGGCAGACCATCCAGTTCCTGCTGGAGAACATCGTCTTCCTGCTGATCGGCCTGCAGGTCCGCCGGATCATGACCGAGGTCGGCGACAGCGGGCTGAGCGTGCCGGAACTGATCCTGATCTGCGCCGCCACCCTGGCCGCGACCATCGTCGCCCGGATCCTCTGGATGGCCGGCATCGGCCTGGCGCGGCGGACCTTCCGCCGTCACGCCTGGCCGTGGCGGTACTCGGCGGTGATCGCCTGGGCCGGGATGCGCGGCGTCGTCACGCTCGCGGCCGCGTTCGTACTGCCCGCGGACACCCCGCAGCGGGCCGTGCTCGTGCTGGTCGCGTTCGTCGTCGTGGCGGGAACGCTGCTGCTGCACGGGACGACGCTGCCGGTCCTGGTCCGCCGCCTGAAACTGCCGCCGCCCGACCCCGCCGAGGACGCGCTGCAGGAAGCGGCCGTCATCAACACCATGACCAGGGCCGCGCTCGACGAACTGGAGAAGATCCGCACCGTCGATGATCCCGACGACATCGTCGAACGCCTGCGCAGCCGGCTCCAGCACCGGTCGGACTCGGCCTGGGAGGAGCTCGGCAGGCAGAGCGCCCTGACCGAAACGCCGAGCGACGTCTATCGGCGCCTGCGGATGAGGCTGCTGGAGGTCGAACGGGAGAAGTTCCTGGAGGCGCGCGACTCCGGGATGGCCGATGATGATGTCCTGCGCCGGATCCTCGAACGCCTCGACATCGAGGAATCCATGCTGGACAGAGAAGAGGAGGAGACCGTGCCGGACTCCGATCGGGAACTGCGCACCCCCGCCGCGACGGCGGGATCGTGCAAGCATCTGACCAAGGAGTGGCCCGCGGCCGAACCCAGCTCGCCCGATGTGTGCGCGGTCTGCGTCGAGAACGGGATGACCTGGGTCCACCTGCGCGAATGCGTCAAATGCGGGAACGTCGCCTGCTGCGACTCCTCGCCGGGCAAACACGCGACCGAGCACTTCCACGAGACCCTCCACCCGGTGATGCGCAGCCACGAACCGGGCGAGACCTGGCGCTGGTGTTTCGTGGACAAACAGCTCGGTTGACTCGGTATCGTCGGCGGACATGAGCACCCCTGAGCAGGAAGTCGAATACCGCCAGCACCGCTTTTCACCCCCGCCCGGCGCGACCGAGATCTTCCTTGTCCGCCATGGCGAATCGGCACCGGCGAAGGGCGACGATCCGTTCGACCTCGTCGACGGGCAGGCCGACCCGGACCTCGCACCGGAGGGCCGGGACCACGCCGAGCGGGTCGGGCGCCGACTGGCGGACGAGCGGATCGCCGCGCTGTACGTGACGACGCTGCGCCGGACGTCCCAGACAGCGGCACCGCTGGCGGCGAAGCTCGGGCTCACGCCGGAGGTCGAAGCCGACCTGCGAGAGATCCACCTCGGCGACTGGGAGAACGGGCTCTTCCGGCGCTACACCCACGAAGGTCATCCGATCGTCGAGCGGCTGTGGCGGGAACAGCGCTGGGACGTCATCCCGGGGGCCGAGTCGATGGAGTCGTTCGGTGGCCGGATCAAGGCGGCCGTCGGCAGGCTCGCGGCGGCCAACCCGGACCGCCGGATCGCCGTGTTCACCCACGGCGGTGTCATCGGCGAGGTCTTCGCCCAGGCGAGCGCCGCCGGGAACCGGTTCGCGTTCCTCGGGGCGGACAACGGCTCCATCTCGCATCTGGTGGTGTCGGGCGACGACTGGATGGTGCGCCGGTTCAACGACACGTCACATCTTCAGTCGCCTTTCGGCTGATCCGGCCCGCCGCGACCAGGTGCACGACGACCAGCACCGCGACAGCCTCCGCGGCCAGCAGCCCGATGAGCACGAGCACCTGGGTCACGCCTGCTTGAAGCGGCCCGGCGCCACCGAGGAGGACACCGACGTAGGCGCCGGGCAGGGTCACCAGGCCGACCGTCCGTGTCTGGTCGAGCGCGGGGATCAGCGCCTGTCCCGCCGACGGCCGGCAGATCTCCAGCGCGGCCGGGCGGCGGAGGAAACCCAGCGCCAGCGCGGCTTCGTACTCGCCGTGCCGGGACACGAGTTCGTCCAAGGCGCGCCTCGCCGCCTGGGAGGTCGCGGACATCGCGCCGCCGATGACGATCCCGGCGATCGGCACGATCGCGATGGGCCGCCACGGGACCACCCCGGTCGCGAGCACGAGGGTCAGCACCGGCACCACGCCGGACGCGATGGCGAGCGCGACCCACGCGAGGTCCTTGGCCACGCCGATCCGGCGCGCAGAGGTGATCGCGGCGATCGCGAACATCAGCAGCACGAACCCGCCGGTCAGCCAGCCCGATTCCAGGATCCCGACGATCACCAGCGAAACGGCGGCGAGCTGCACGACGGCGCGCGCGGCCGCGAACAGCACCGCCTTGCCCTGCCCCAGCTGCCCGAACCACACCACCGCCGCGCCGAAGATCGCCAGCACGGCCAGGACCACGGCGAGCACCGGGCCGAACGCGATCGCACCATCCGTCACACGGACGATCCTGCCGCAGGAGTCAGGACGTACAGGTCACCGGCGCGCCCGCCGCGGGGGCGGTGCGGTCACTGACGACTTCGCCGTCGACGAGGATCCTGCATCGCAGCGCGCCACTACCCGAGCCTTGTGCGGAGAGGCTGTAGAACTCGTCGCGGCCTTCCTGACTCGCGCGCTCGAACGTGGTGCTCCACGGCGCCGTCACGTCGGTCTTCTGCATGAGTTCCGAGCCCTGCGCGACATAGGTGACGTTCTGGGCGCCCTTCGCGCCGGAAAGTTCGTAGACGACCAGGTGCGTCACGGCGCGCACGGCGGCCGCGGCCTGCTCGACCTGTTCCACCTGCGGCGCGGGCGGGTTCTGCACCGGCCGCGAGGCCTTCGGCAGCACATAGCTGGTCAGGGTGACGGCGACGGCCATCACGCCCAGCACGACCACGATGGTCCCGAGCGGCTTCAGCCTGCCCGGGGCTCCCTGTCCCGGCGCCGATGCCGGAGGGGTCGCGGTGGGAACACCCATGGAGAGGTCTTCTCTCGTCCGAGCGCACTTCCGTCGAGTGCGTCGACTACTTCTCGCTGGAAGGTGACTCCGCGTTAGCCGTTATCGGGAAGAAACCCGATATTCACCCTTTTGGGTGTCCCGGTGAGCGAAGACCACCTGGTCATAGGGCGGTTGGCGTAAACACAGTGAGCCGAACAGCTCACTTTGAGTGATATGGCTGCTCGATACCGTCGTACCCCCGGGGCATCATGGCAAGCGTGTATCGGGAGACGACGGCGCCCGGCGGACTGCGGGACGTGGTGCGCTGCCTGTGGGAGGACGCGGGCCGGGCGCCGAAGCGGATCGTGCCCGACGGCTGCGTCGATCTGGTGGCATGCGGCGGCGAGGTGTTCGTCGCGGGGCCGGACACCACGGCCTGGACCTGGGAGACGCCGCCCGGCACCCGGGCGTACGGCGTGCGCTTCGCCCCCGGCAGGGCGCGCGACGTCCTGGGGCTGGGCGCCGACGAGCTGCGCGACCGGCGTGTCCCCCTCGGCGACCTCTGGGGCAAGGAAGGCGAACTGCTGGCCGAGCGGGTGCTCTGCGGCGGCGTTTCGCTGGCCGACGTCGTCGCACGACGCCGAGCGGACGGCGCCGACCGGGAGATCTCGGAGCTGATCGCCAGGCTCGACGGCGGCGTCCCCCGGGTTTCCGCCGCGCTGGACCGGTTCGCGACGGGAGAACGGCAGCTGCGGCGGCGGTTCACCCTCGCGGTCGGCTACGGCCCGGCGACGTACCTGCGGGTCACCCGGTTCCAGCGCGCCATCGGCCTCGCGCCGACGACGCCGGATCTCGCGTCGCTGGCGTTTTCGGCGGGCTACGCCGATCAAGCCCACCTGAGCCGGGATTGCCGGGAGTTCGCCGGGGTTCAAGCGAGGGAGTTCTTCCGCGCCAAGAAGTGCGCTATGTCCATTGTGGACCGGTAAAGCGCGCGGTAGTGCGGGTAGAACTCGTCGTAGACATCGGCGTCCGCGCCGGGACGGACGACCTCGGCGACCGGGTTCCAGGCTCCGGCATCCGGCTCCCACCCCAGGGCATGGGCCGCGAGAACGGCGTCACCGAACGCCGCGCCGACGGTTTCCGCGGGAATCTCCTGCTCGATCCGCGCGACGTCGCTGACGATCCGCGTCCACACCCCGCCCCGCGTACCGCCTCCGACGGCGACGAACCGGCGTGCGCCGCCCCCGGCTTCGCGCATGGCCTCGAGGTTGTGCCGCACCCCGTACGCCGTCCCTTCCAGCGCCGCGCGGTACAGCTCGGCGCCGCCGTGCGCGGTGGTGAGCCCGGCGATGACGCCGCGCGCGTCCGGATCCGGTATCGGTGTCCGTTCCCCGGCGAAGTACGGCAGCATCAGCAATCCGCGGCTGCCGGCCGGAACCTCGCCCGCCGCCGCGACGAGTTCCCCGAACTCGCCGCCGACGAGCCCCCGCAGCCAGTCGGTGATCGCGCCGGACGTGGCCATCCCCGCCGCGAGTGAATAGGTGTCCGGGAACGCGCCTCGCGTCGTCCACAACCCCGGCACGGGGCGGGGATCGGAGAGCATCTGGATCAGGAACATCGTGGTGCCGTACATGAGCATCGTGTCCCCGGGCGCGGTGACACCGGCGCTCGTCGCCTCCGCCCAGGCGTCCACGGTGCCCGCCGTCACCGGGATCCCTTGTGGCAAGCCGGTTTCCGCGGCCGCCCCGGCGGTGATCGAGCCGACCACCTCGGTCGGCCACGCGAGCCGGGGCAGCTCGACGCCCGGGGCGATCGCGGCGACCCGGTCCGGCGCCCACCGGGCCTCGCGCAGGTCGTACATCGGGTCGCATTGACTCGCGGAGTGATGGTCGAGAACGTATTCACCGGTCAGCCTCAGGACAAGGAACGAACTCGCCATCAAGAACAACTTCGCGCGTTCGAACACGTCCGGCTCGTTCTTGGCCAGCCAGCGCCATTTCGGTCCGACGGCCTGCGAGCCGAGTGCGCTCCCACCCCGTTCCACAATGGATTCTTCGCCGAATTCCCGGTCGAGTTCACGGATTTCGTCATAGGCACGGGTGTCGACGCCGTAAAGGATCGCCGGGCGCAACGGTTTCCCGGAAGCGTCCGCGGGCAGGAGCACCGGGCCGATGCCGCTGACCGACACTCCGATGATGGGATGATCCCCGGCGCCTGCCGAGAGTTCCCTTGCCAGTACGAGGAAGTCTTGCCACCACACGGTTTCGGCGTCGTGCTCGAACCAGCCCGGACGGGGCCGTGCGGTATCGTGTCGCCGGGAGGCTCGCGCCACCACGGTGCCCCGGGAATCGACGAGGACACCTTTGGAACTCGAGGTGCCGATGTCGATGCCGAGCACCAGGCCCGGTTCCCCCACGAGACCCCCGAACTTTCCGGCACGAGTAGCGCGATCAGCGGATGGTAACGATTGTCGGTCAAGCTATTCTTCCCGTGCGAAGGTGTCAACACACCTGCAGAAGGGGAGGTCACGGTGGCCACCATCAACGACGTGGCGGCGAAGGCCGGGGTTTCGACGGCGACCGTGTCGAGGACGCTCAACGGTAAGTCCACTGTGGACCCGGTGCTCGCGGCACGGGTACAGGCCGCCGCGGCGGAATTGGGATATCACCCGAACGGGCTGGCACGAAATCTGCGCCGTCAGGAAACCGCGGTCCTCGCGCTCATCATCTCCGACGTGGAGAACCCGTTCTTCACCGCGATCGCCCGCGGTGTGGAGGACATCGCGCAGACCGCGGGCTACTCGGTGGTGCTGTGCAACGCCGACGACAACGAGGAGAAGGAGCGGCGCTACATCGACGTCGCCCTGCAGGAGCGGGTCGCCGGCGTGGTGCTCTCCCCCACCGGCCGGGCCACCAACGTCGACAGGCTGACCGAACGCGGCACGCCCGTGGTCGCCGTCGACCGGCCGCTACTGGAGAACACCGGCGACCAGGTGCTGGTCGACACCCGGCTCGCCGCCCACGAGGCGACACGGCACCTGCTCGACGGCGGATACCGGCGAGTCGCCTGCGTCAGCGGTCCGCCCGGGGTGCGCACGGCCGAAGACCGGCTGGCCGGCTACACCGACGCCGTCGGTGCCGAAAACGCGCTCACACGGCGCGCCGAGTTCCGCGCCGAGGGCGGCAGGCTCGCCGCGCTCAGCCTGCTCGACGAGCCCGAACCGCCGGACGCGCTGCTGGTCGGCAACAGCACGATGGCGATCGGCGTCCTGGAGGCGCTGGCCTCACGTGGACTGCGCTCGGGACAGGACGTGGGGATCGTGTCGTTCGACGACGCGCCGTGGACGACCCTGATCGATCCGCCGCTGACGGTGGTCGCCCAGCCCGCGAACGAGGTGGGCCGGGTCGCCGCCGAACTGCTGCTGGCCCGGATCGGCGACAGTACGCGCAAGGCCACGACGACCACGTTGCAGGCGAAGCTGATCGTGCGCCGCAGCTCACGGCGCGACTGACCCCGGAGATCCCAGGTGCACGACGTGCCTGGGCGACCGGCTCGCACCGGCCGCCCAGGAACGCCCCACCCCCTTGTTCCCCCAAGCCGGCCCCACACCAGCCGGGTTCTCCGAAGCGGTGGGAAGAAATCGTTTACCTTCCGGAAGGTAAATTCCCGCATACGACCTGTCAAGCCGGATCCCTGGACAAGCTCGCCCGATCCGGGCACACTATTGCGACATTGCCTACTGCGCGTGTGTGATTCCGTGCACTCTGTGTTCATCTCTGGTGAATTCCCCCACGAAATCGAGATGAGACCGCACGAACCCGCACAGACGAGTTACTCTAGGCGCTATGTCGATAGCGCTCGAGAACGTCCTCGCCAAGGCGGGCCTCAAGGTCGACGCCGACGAGTTCCTGACTCTCGTCGAGGACGCCGCGCGGAGGCTCTCCCCGCCGAACCCCGATCCGTCGCATTACTTCTCGGCGGACCAGCGGGCCGCGCTCACCGACGTCGGCCTGGACCTCTCCCCCCGCAGCGAGGACGAACCGGACTTCCGTGCCCGCACGGTCGCCGCGCACGCCGTGCTCGCCGATTCCGCGCTCAGCGTGCTGGAAGCGGCCAAAGCCCTCGGCGTGGACGACAGCCGCATCCGCCACCGTCTGAAGGAAGGCAGGCTCACCGGCTGGAAGGACCAAGGCTGGCGGCTGCCCTCCTGGCAGTTCACCGGCTCGGGGGTCCTGCCCGGCCTGGAGGTCGTGCTGCGCGCCGTCCCCGAAGACCAGCCCGCGCTGGTCGTCGCCGCCTTCATGAGCACCCCGCAGTCCGATCTGGTGATCAACGACCACCCCGCCACCCCCCGCCAGTGGCTGCTCTCCGGCGGAGACCCCGAACATGTTGCAAAGCTGGTAGCCACTCTGGGGTCGCCGTTCTAAGGTGTCTTGCCCGACGACGGAAAATTTCAGTCGGGGGTAGGCCGTAGGCTGACCCCATCGAGCAAGATCACCCGACAAGGACGGACGACTCCCGAGGTATGGCCCGGCTCCCCCTGCCGCCCGCGCGCTCTGTCCTGGTCAAGGAGCTGCACCGCACCAACGACGTGGTGACGGTGCACCCCGGCACCAGGCTGGTCAGGATCTTCACCGCGCACGGCAACCACCCCCAGCAGTGGAATTCGTTCCGCTACAGCGGACCGCTCCCGCACGGCCGTTTCGACCCGCAGACACCGGGTCGCGGCGGACGCCCGGTCACCGACCCCGGGAACGGCGTCCTGTACTTCGGCCTCACCGTGCGCACCAGCATCGCGGAGGTCTTCCAGACCACGTCGACGGTCGACCGCAAATCCCGCGGCCCGCGCCTGGTCGTCGTCCGGCCCACCCGCACCCTGCGGCTGCTCGACCTCGCCGGCCTGTGGCCGACCCGAGTCGGCGCCTCGCAGGAGATCTCCAGCGGCCCGAAGAAGATCACCCAGGCCTGGGCGCGCGCCATCCGCGCCGCCTTCGGCGATCTCGACGGCGTCTGGTACCGGTCTTCCATGGATTCCGGCGGCCCCGCTCTCGCGTTGTGGGACCCGCCCGCCGGCAATTCGCTGCCGGTCGCGCCGGACGTCCTGCTCCCTTTGGACCACCCGGGGCTCGACGTCCCGCTGGGCCGGGTGTGCGAGGAACTGAACTACACGCTGCTGTCGTGAGCGGCAAGAGCGATTCTATTCAGCGGTAAGTCGAATACGGCATGGTCGATCCTGTCGAGCAGGCCTTCTTCGCTGCCTTGAGGGCAGGATTCCGGGCCGGTCGGTGGACCGGCGTGACCCGCGTGTCCACTTAGGACATTCAGCGCCGTTTGGGCGTCCGCTTTATGCCCGTATGGGCTGTTCTGCGTGAGGTCGTGAGTGGAGAGACAGGTTCTCACCCTTCGCGAGGGTCAGAGG
>NZ_JBHXJK010000005.1:3393-54020 GCF_042723255.1 Amycolatopsis thailandensis | reverse complement strand
GGTGTTGGGCGTCCTCTTCCCGCTGGTGGGGGTTGTTGTGGTCGTGGTGGTGTGGCCACTTGCGTTACAACCCCTTCTGCCCCCCCCACGACCCCTTCGCAAAGTCACACAAAGCACCCAAAACGGGCGTATCGGCTGGAAAAACCGTCTCTTGTGGACGGTCAAGGTCGCGCGGACCAGCTCAGGCCGTGCCCCCAAGGCCCCGCTCGGCAGGAGACTCGATCACGTAAAACTTGACTCGCCTCTCGATAATCGTCCCCACCTCTCACGAGGCTCAAGGATTCGGTCCATGAAGGGCTCATTGCCTACCCTGAAGGTAGTGCAGGAGGCCTTCACTACCTTCGTGATCGCCCCAGGAACACCAGCAGTCACAACCGACCCCTACCCCGGTACCGCATCGGTCCGAGTGGTCGTGAGTGGAGAGACAGGTTCTCACCCTTCGCGAGGGTCAGAGGTGACGGCCCCACCACTCGAGCACAGCGTCGAACCGCTGCACCCGGTGCCGCGGCTGCCCCGAACGCGTGAGTTCGTGCCCCTCGCCGGGGAACAGCAGGAACTCCGCGGCGACGCCGTTCCGCCGCAGTGCCACGTACATCCGCTGCGCCTGCTCCAGCGGGCATCGCCAGTCCTGCTCGGAATGCGCGACCATGAACGGGATGTCGATCTTCCCCGCGTAGGTCAGCGGGCTGCGCTTACGCTGCTCTTCGGGGTCCTCACCGACGTACCCGTCGGCGAAGAACCAGCCGATGTCGGAACTGCCGACGAAGGAGTCCCAGGCGTTGACCGCGCGCTCGCTCCACGCGGCGCGGAACCGGCCGCCGTGGTGCGCGGCGAGCCAGCTGGTCATGAAGCCGCCGTACGAGCCGCCCATCACGCCGACGCGATCACCGTCCAAATCGGACTGTTTCAGCGCTTCGTCCAGCAGTGCCAGCAGATCGTCCGCGTCCACCGTGCCCAGGCCGTGGACGATGCTCCGGCCGTGACTCTCGCCGTAGCCGGCGGAACCGCGCGGATTCCCCAGGATGACGGCGTAGCCCGCGTCGGCGAGCACCTGCGCCTCGTCGAAGACCTTCCATTCGTAGGGCGCGAACGGTCCGCCGTGGATCATCAGGACCACCGGATGCGGTCCCTCGCCCTCGGGCCGGACGATCCAGCCGTGCGCCGGATAGCCGTCGGGCGCGGTCGCGTCCAGCTCCTCCAGCGGCCGGATCCCGGTGTCCCGCAACGCCTTCGAGTAATCGGTGAGCACGCGGGATTCGCCACCCGACAGGAGGACGACGTCACCGGAGCTCTCGGGCGTCCCGATCACCGCGGCGATCCGCGTGCCGTCGACGACGAACGACTTCACCGCGGCGCGTTCGCCCGCCAGGTACCGCAACGACTTCAGCTCGGACAGTTCGCCCTCGAGCGGGACGGCGCGCAACTCGGCGGCGCCGCGGGTGCGGACCACGACGAGCGCTTCGTCGCCGAGGACGACCGGGGGTCCGGCGGCGTTGTCGCAGTCCACCGTTTCGACGTCGGTCAGCCGCCGCGCGGACGAGGGCTCGTCCCCGGCAGGCCACGGCGCGTGCCAGAGCCCGGTGTTGCGGGCGATCTCCTCCGCGCCGGGGAATTCGGTGCCGTAGAACAGGATCGATCCGTCCGGGGCGGAGACCGGTTTGGCCGCGGTGCCCTGGGTCCGGACCAGCAGCCGGGGTTCGCCGCCCCCGGCGGGTACGGCGTAGACGTCCGAGCGGACGGTGTCCTCGACGGCCCAGCCACGGGGCGCGACGATCAGGACGGACTCACCGTCGACCGTCCACGACGGATGCTCGACGTCGGCCCGATCGTCGGTCAGCGGCGCGAGGTCCGCGGGCGCGGCCTCGTCCAGCGCGGCGACGGCGTCCACTACGAACAGCCGCTGCGGACGGTCGTTGAGGAAGCCGGTGTCGTCGACCCGGTAGAAGAGATTCGTGATGTGCCGCGGAGCTTCTTCGCCCGGCTCCGGGGTTTCGCCGTCCGCGTTCTCCGTGCCGTAGCGGCCCTGCTCGGGCACGCGCGCGACGAAGGCGATCCGGCGGGAATCCGGCGCCCAGACCGGGACGCCCGCGCCGAGGGGCAGGTCGGTGATCCGCTTCGCGTCACCCCCGGCCGCGGCGATCACGTGCACCTGCGGCTTGGCCTGGCGACCGGCGCCCTCCCCCGCCCGGAGGAAGGCGACCCACCGGCCGTCCGGGGAGATGGCGGGGGCGGAGTCCTTGGTCCCGTGGGTCCAAGGGCCTTCCCCGCCACCGCCGAGGTCGACCTCGCGCAGGCCACCGCGGTGGCTGTTCGTCTTCAGATCGGGCCTGCTCACCGCGGTGAGCAGCAGGTCGCCGCGCAGCGCGGGGGTGCCGGGGACCGTCAGGGCTTCGATGTCAACGGGACGCACGGCCCCGACGGTACCCGATCCTTAGCAGTTCTAACTACTGATTGAAGACTCCTGCTCGGCGGCTTCGACCTTCTTCGCTTTCGCGAGGCTGGCCAGCGTCGTCACGGTCAGGACCACGACGATGACACCCAGGGACACCCAGTTGTTGATGTCCAGCCAGTCCGGCACGGCGCCGTACTCGTGCAGCGCGTGCAGGAACAGCTTGGCGCCGATGAAGGCGAGGATCACCGCGAGGCCGTAGGACAGGTACACCAGCTTGGTGACCAGGCCACCGAGCAGGAAGTACAGCTGCCGCAGGCCCATCAGCGCGAAAGCGTTGGCGGTGAAGACCAGGAAGGCCTCCTGCGTGATACCGAAGATGGCCGGGATCGAGTCGACGGCGAACAGCAGGTCCGCGCTGCCGATCGCGACGATCACCAGGAACATCGGGGTGATCCAGCGCTTGCCGTCCTTCTTCACGAAGGACTTGTGCCCGTGCCACTCGTTGGTGACCGGGAAGAGTTTGCGCACCCAGCGGGTGAGGGCGTTCTCCTCGTATTCCTCTTCTTCGTCCTTGTTGCGGATCATGCTGATCGCGGTCCAGATGAGGACGGCGCCGAAGAGGAAGAAGACCCAGACGAACTGCGCGATCAGCGCGGCGCCCACGGCGATGAACACGCTGCGCATGGCCAGCGCGAGCAGGATGCCGATCAGCAGCACGCGGTGCTGGTGGATCGCGGGCACCTTGAACGACGTCATGATGATCATGAAGATGAACAGGTTGTCGACGCTCAGCGAGTACTCGGTGATGTACCCGGTGAAGAACTCGACACCCGGGTCGTGTCCCCCGAAGACCCAGACGCCGATGCCGAACGCGATGGCCACGGCGACGTAGAAGATGACCCACCGGGCGGCCTCGCCGGTGGTGACCTCATGCGGCTTGCGATCGACGATGACCAGGTCGAGCGCGATCAACGCGAGCAGACCGCCGATGGTGGCGATCCATAGCCACAGGGGAACAGACATGTAACCAACCCTCCGGATAGTGCACAGCAGCAACTAACCGGAGGTCTCTTCCGCCGGTGCGAAACCGGCCGACGGTGCCGGGGGCCCGCGAAGACCACCGTGCTGACGACACCGCCGCGAAGGAATACTCCCCTCACAGCTGGTCCAGTTTGACCTGTCTGTACGCATGACGCCAGTTAAGGTTGCCCTTGTCACCAAGATGGTCGCGTAACTCCCGTCACACTGACCTCTTTCCGCTCCTTGAGTACCCGTTCTGATGGCGTGACAACCCCACCCTTGTGTGGTCTGTGTGTGCTGGGAAGGCGACTCTCAGGTTCGGTGAAATACGGTCATTCCGTGCCCCGAATCCCGCTCCCTCGCACGCGAGGCGCGAAGCTCACCGCGCTCGCCGCGGTCGTGGTGGTCCTGGCCGCCGCGGCCGTCGTGTGGACGAACAGCGAACCAGCCCCGTCCGCGGTCAAAACCCAGGAAGCGACCCTCGACCTGCCCGAATCCCCGGGCTCGCCCGAGGTCGTCAAGATCGACACGACCACGTACCTCCCCGAGCGGACCCCCGCTCCCGCCATGCTGCTCGCCCACGGTTTCGGCGGTGACAAGAACAGTGTCGCCACCGAGGCCCGCGAGCTCGCCGAGAAGGGTTTCGTCGTACTCGCCTGGTCCGCGCGCGGCTTCGGCCGCAGCACCGGGAAGATCGCGCTGAACGACCCCGACCGCGAAGTCGCCGACGCCCGGAAGCTGATCGACAACCTGGCTTCACGGCCCGAGGTCCTCGGCGAGAACGGAGACCCGAAGGTGGCCGTGTCCGGCGCTTCGTACGGCGGCGCGCTGTCGCTGCTGCTCGCCGGGACCGACAAACGGGTCGACGCGATCGCGCCGGTGATCACCTACAACGACCTCGCGCAGGGACTCGTCCCGAACGCCGCCTCGGCCGCGCCGCCGACGGCGACCACTCCCGCCGCCGGCGCGTACACCGCCGACGGTGTCTTCAAGAGGTCGTGGGCGGGCATCTTCTTCTCCGCCGGTTCCGGCGCGGCGCAGAGCGGTTCCCCCGCCAACGACGCTCCCGAAGCCGGTGACGAGACGAGCGAATCCGGTGCGTCGCAGGGCGCGGGCGCGGCGGGTGCCGCGGCGCAGTCCCTGCCGCTCGGCGGTCCGAACGGGCAGCGGCCGCCGTCCGGCCCGGCCGACCCTTGTGGACGGTTCACCGCCGACGTCTGCCAGGCCTACACCGAACTCGCCACCACCGGAAAGGCGAGCCAGAAGACCGTCGACCTGCTCCGCCGCGTCTCCCCCGCGTCCGTGACGGACAAGATCACCGTGCCGACCCTGCTGGTGCAGGGCGAAAGCGACACGCTGTTCGGATTGGACCAGTCCGACGCGACCGCCCGGCAGATCGCCGCGGCGGGCGGCAAGGTCCGCACGGTCTGGTACACCGGCGGCCACGACGGCGGGAAGCCCGGGCAGAAGCTGCGGGCGCAGATCGCCGACTTCCTCAAGTTCTCCCTCACCGGCCAGGGCACCGATCCCGGCACCGGTTTCAGCTACGACATCCAGGGCACCCTGCGGGCCAACGGCGCCCCTTCGGTCCGGACCGTCACCGCTCCGGCGTACCCGGGAGCCACCGGGGACGCCACCGAACGGCGGCGGTTCACGCTCGAAGGCCCGGCCCAGCCGATCGTCCGGCCCGCGGGCGGCAACCCCGCCGCGGTGAGCGGGATCCCCGGCCTGAACGGGGCGGTGGCGGGTTCGTCCCGGCTGTCCGGACTGTTCAGTGTGGACCCGCCCGGCCAGGCCGCGCAGTTCGCGACGCGACCGCTCGACGCGCAGACGATCGTGGCCGGTTCGTCCACGGTCCGCCTGCGGATCTCGGCGGGGCCCGGGGCCGCCCCGCAGAAGGAAGCCGTCCTCTTCGCGAAGCTCTACGACGTCAACTCGGAAGGTGTCCGCACGCTTCCGGCCAACGCCGTCGCGCCCTTCCGGGTTTCCGGTCTGCCCGCCGACGGCGGCCCGGTCGAGGTGACGGTGACCCTGCCGGGCATCGTGCGGCCTTTGGAAGCCGGGCACACGCTCCGGCTGGTCGTCGGCACGACGGACCAGGCTTTCGCGACGCCGGTCGAACCCGCGGTGTTCCGCGTCGAACTGGCGGACGGCGGACAGCTCGGCGTCCCGGTCGTCCACGGCACTTCGGTCGGCGCGGGCGCGCCCACCGCGCAGCTGCTCGGGATCGCCGGAACCCTGCTCGCGGGTATCGCGATCACGGTGATCGCCGCGTTCCGCCGCCGCCGCGCGCACGACGTCGACGAGAGCCTGGCGAAGACGCCGCTGGTGATCGAAGGACTGCGCAAGGCCTACGCGGGCGGTTTCGTCGCGGTGAAGGACCTGTCGTTCCGGGTCGAACCCGGTCAGGTGCTCGGCCTGCTCGGGCCGAACGGCGCCGGCAAGACGACGACCCTGCGCATGCTGATGGGGCTCATCACCCCGACGGCGGGAACCATCCGCGTGTTCGGCCACCTGATCGCGCCCGGCGCGCCGGTGCTGTCCCGGATCGGGTCCTTTGTGGAGGGTTCGGGTTTCCTGCCGCACTTGTCCGGCAAGGAAAACCTGGAACTGTACTGGGCGAGCACGGGCCGTCCGGCGGACAGGGCGCACTTCGCCGAGGCACTGGAGATCGCCGGTCTCGGTGACGCGGTGAACCGGCGGGTGCGTACCTACAGCCAGGGCATGCGGCAGCGGCTCGCGATCGCGCAGGCGATGCTCGGCCTGCCGGAGCTCATGGTGCTCGACGAGCCGACCAACGGGCTCGACCCGCCACAGATCCACCAGATGCGCGAGGTGCTCCAGCGGTACGCCGCGACCGGACGCACCGTGGTGGTGTCGAGCCACCTGCTGGCCGAGGTCGAGCAGACCTGTACGCACGTGGTCGTGATGCACCGCGGCATGCTGGTCGCCTCGGGCGAGGTCGGCGAACTGGCCGCGTCCAGCGGCGAGGCGACGTTCCGGGTCGACAAGCCCGCCGAAGCGGCCGAAGCGCTGCGGAAGGTCGGCGGCGTCTCCGGCGTCGACGTCGACGGGGAACTGGTCCACGCGGATCTCGACGGTCTCGCCCGCGCCGAGGCGGTCGCCGCCCTCGTGCGGGCCGGGGTCGCGGTCGAGCAGGCCGGGCCGCGGCGCCGTCTGGAAGACGCGTTCCTGCAGCTGGTCGGAGAGGACTCGAAGGGTGAGTAAGACCAATGGTTCCGGCCCGGCGACCCGGGCGGATCACGGCGTGCACACCGATCCGGCGGCACTGCTGGAGCTGACCGAGGTCGCGTCGCACGAACGGACCGAGGTCGGTCCCGACGGGGCGGTGGCGGGCTACCGCGCCGACCGGACGCTGCGGCTCGGCGTCGAACTGAAGCGGCAGCTCAAACGACGGCGGACCCAGCTCATGCTGGGGTTCGTCGCGCTGCTGCCGTTCGTCCTGGTGATCGCCTTCGAGATCGGGCAGGCCAACCCGAACCGCCGCAGCGGCGGGTTCGTCGACCTCGCCACCGCGAGCGCGCCGAACTTCGTGGTGCTCGCGCTGTTCGTGTCCGGCACGTTCCTGCTCCCGATGATCGTGGCGCTGTTCTACGGCGACACGATCGCGAGCGAGGCGTCCTGGTCGAGCCTGAAGTACCTGCTCGCGATGCCGGTCCCCCGGCACCGGGTGCTGCGGCAGAAGGCGATCGTCTCCGGGATCCTGTCCGCGGCCGCGCTGATCCTGTTGCCGCTGGTGTCGCTGGTGGTGGGCGTCATCTGGTACGGCGCGGGAGACGCCATCAGCCCGACCGGGGACGCGGTGTCGTTCAGCGACAGCCTCGTCGCCATGGGTCTGGCGACGATCTACATCATCCTCCAATTGGCGTGGGTGGCCGGTCTGGCGATGCTGCTCTCGGTCGCCACCGACGCCCCGCTGGGCGCCGTCGGCGGCGCGGTCATCGTCGCGATCGTTTCGCAGATCCTCGACCAGATCACCGCGCTGGAAGGGCTTCGGGACTATCTGCCGACGCATTTCGCGTTCTCGTGGATGGATCTCATCTCGACCGACATCGACTGGACGAACATGGCCAACGGGATGTTGTCGGCGGCGTTGTACGGCACGGTGTTCTTCCTCCTGGCAGGCCGCCGGTTCGCGACGAAGGACATCACCAGCTGAGAGCGTTTTCGCGCCGGAAATCACCGGGGTCCACCGGGAAGACGAAATATTCTTCCCTGGTGGGCCCCGGTTTTCACTGGCCGTGGCGACCTTCACCCATTAGCGGCGGTAATCGGTGTTTCATGCGCATGAGACCATTGATTTTTCCGATCATCGACTCATTGGGTGAAAAGTTCGCATTCATCTTCGGCACTCCCTGAGAAATCCTTATCTTCAGGGGAAAGGTGCCGAAGCGAGCAGAAAGCGGGGACGTGACCATGACCCAGTCACTGGAGATCCCGGTTCAGGAATTCTCCCTTGCTTGGACGATGACCGCGGACAAGGGCGGCCGGGTGGGATTCGCCGCCTCCGGTCAGGTGACGTTGCTCGACAACAAGCGGTTCTACAAGATCGACGGGGTCCTCTACATCTCCGAGGGCAGCGCCTACTGCCGCGACATCGGCAACCCGCACCTTTTCGTCCGCCGCAACGGCGTCGAGGAGAGCGGCAGGCAGTGGGGCTGGGAGACCATCTGCAACCGCAAGTCCTGCAGCAGGCTGTGCGCGATGGACGCGTACTTCGTCCGCACCGGCTACTGGGCGCCCGCCGACAAGGCCATCCAGCTGAGCATCGGGGCCGAGTCCGGCTGGAACCGCAAGCGGTCCTTCAGCCCGACGATCACCGTGCGTCTCGACGATTAGCGGTCCACTGTAGATCTCCACCGGCTCGGGTACGGTCGGGCTCATGGCCACCTCCTCGATCCGCGTGGACGACGAAGGCGGGATCGCCGTCGTCACCCTGCAGCACGGCAAAGCGAACACCCTCGACACGGAGTTCTGCCAGGAGCTGATCCTCAGGCTCGAAGACGTCCAGCTGGGCGGCTATCGCGGTGTCGTGCTGACCGGTACCGGCGGCATCTTCTCGGCGGGCGTCGACCTGCGGCGGGTGCACGACGGCGGCGCGGGCTACATCGAGGACTTCCTGCCCGCGCTGTCGGACGCGTTCCTGTCGGTGTTCGGCTTCCCCGGCCCGGTGGTCGCGGCCGTCAACGGTCACGCGATCGCCGGCGGGGCGGTCCTGGCCGCCGCCTGCGACCGCCGCGTCCTCGCCGACGGCCCGAGCCGGATGGGGATCACCGAACTGCTCGTCGGGGTGCCGTTCCCGTTGGCGGCGCTGGAGATCCTGCGTTCCGGGTTCGGCGCCGACATCCTCGCCGAACTCGCGTTCCTCGGCGAGACCCACCTGCCTGGAGACGCGCTCCGGCTCGGCCTGGTGAACGACGTGACCGAGCCCGAAAACGTCGTGGGGCGGGCGGTGGAGGTGGCGAGGAAGCTCGCCGAGATCCCCGCCGCCGCGTACGCACACACGAAGGCGCAACTGCACCGGCCGTTCCACGAGCGGATCGCCGAACACCGCACCGGCGACGACGCTCACGTCCTCGAACTGTGGAGCTCTTCCGAGGCGCTCGCCGCCATCAAGGCCTACGTCGACAGGGTGCTCCGCGGCGCGAAGTGACGGTGTCCCGATCATCGGGACACCGTCCGGATAGGCGATTGCCCACCGGAGGGGACTCTGTGAGTATCCGACCGCTCAACAGGTCCCGATGGGGAGGGCATGGATGCGGAAGCTCACGGCCGCTTGGTCGGTTCTGGCGATCACCGTTCTCGCACTGGCCGGGTTGACCCCGGCCGCGCAGGCGGCACCCGAAGACATCAAGGAAGCGCTGGGCCGGGTCCCCGGCCTGACCGTCGTCTCGGAGAACCCGGCGCCGACCGGGTACCGGTTCTTCAAACTCACCTACACCCAGCCCGTCGACCACCGCAGGCCGGGCGCCGGCACCTTCCAGCAGCGATTCACCTTGCTGCACAAGGAATTCCGCTCGCCGACCGTGGTGTACACGAGCGGGTACAACGTGTCGGAAGCGGCCAACCGCTCGGAGCCGACGCAGATCGTCGACGGCAACCAGCTGTCGATGGAGTACCGCTTCTTCACCCCCTCGCGGCCGGAGCACCCGGACTGGGGCAAGCAGCTGACGATCTGGCAGGCCGCCGCCGACCAGCACCGCGCGGTGGAGGCGTTCAAACGGCTCTACCCGGGCAAGTGGCTCGCGACCGGCGGCAGCAAGGGCGGCATGACGGCGACCTACTTCCGTAGGTTCTTCCCGAACGACGTCGACGCGACGATCCCCTACGTCGCGCCCAACGACGTCATCAATTCGCGCGACCGGTACAACCGGTTCCTGGCGAACGTGGGCAACGACCCGGCGTGTCGTTCGGCGCTCAAGGCGATCCAGCGTGACGTGCTGACCCGGCGCTCGGAGTTCGCGGCGCTGGCCGCCGCCGACGCGGCCAAGAACGGCTACACGTTCAAGACCGTCGGCTCGGCCGACGTGTCGCTGGAGATCTCGGTGATCGACTCGTACTTCGCCTTCTGGCAGTACCAGCGGCAGTCGGACTGCGCGACGATCCCGAAGGCCGGTGCCCCGGCGGCCCAGGTCTACGCCTGGTTCGAACGGGTCGAGAGCCTCAACACCTACTCGGATCAGAACCTCGAGATCTACGTCCCCTACTACTTCCAGGCGGCGTACCAGCTCGGCGCCCCCGAGTCCTACGAAGACTATCTCCGGGATGTGCTGCGCTACCCGGGTCGCAACGTGTCGCGGACGTTCGTGCCGCGGTCGGTCGACATCCCCCGGTTCGACCACCTGGCCATGCCGGACATCGACTTCTGGGTGAAGTCGCAGGGTAAGCGGCTGATGTTCGTCTACGGCGGAAACGACCCGTGGGGTGCCGAGCCGTTCCAGCTCGGCTTCGGCACGAAGGACTCCTACACCTACACGGTGCCGGGCGGGAACCACGGCGCCCGGATCTCGCAGCTTCCCGCGGCCCAGGCCGCCGAAGCGACGAACACCGTGCGGCGCTGGGCCGGTCTGCCTCCGGTCTCACCCGGCGTCAGCACGCGTTCGGTGCCCGCCGGGTTCCCGGACTTCGACGCGGACCTGAGCCTCCTGCACCGCCCGCGCCTCTGACCCCTCACGCGTTTCGTCCTCTGGTTGCGGTACTTGCACACGCAAGGATCGCAACCAGAGGACGAAACGCGGGCTACTTGATGCCGGCCGCGTCCATCCCGCGCAGCTCCTTCTTCAGGTCCGAGACCTCGTCCCGCAGGCGGGCGGCGAGCTCGAACTGAAGGTCGCGGGCGGCCTGCATCATCTGGTCTGTCATCTGCTGGATGAGGTCGGCCAGTTCGGCGCGCGGCATACCGGCGACGTCCTTGTCGGCGAGCATCCCGGAGCTGCGCACGCGGTCGCCCTGCTCGGGCTTCTTGCCGCGGGAGGCGTTCCGGCCCGAACCGCCGACGGCGACGGACTCCGTGTCCTCCGCCTCGCTGTAGACGCGGTCCAGGATATCGGCGATCTTCTTCCGCAGCGGCTGCGGGTCGACACCCCGCTCCTCGTTGTAGGCGACCTGCTTGGCGCGACGGCGATCGGTCTCATCGATGGCGTGCTGCATCGAGTCGGTGATCTTGTCCGCGTACATGTGCACCTCGCCCGACACGTTTCGCGCCGCGCGGCCGATCGTCTGGATCAGCGAGGTACCGCTGCGGAGGAAGCCTTCCTTGTCCGCGTCGAGGATCGCGACCAGCGAGACCTCGGGCAGGTCGAGCCCCTCACGGAGCAGGTTGATGCCGACCAGTACGTCGAAATCGCCCGCGCGCAGCTGCCGCAGCAGCTCGACGCGGCGCAGCGTGTCCACCTCGGAGTGCAGGTACCGCACCCGGATGCCCAGCTCCAGCAGATAGTCGGTGAGGTCCTCGGCCATCTTCTTGGTGAGCGTGGTGACCAGGACGCGCTCGTCCTTCTCGGCCCTGTCGCGGATCTCGTGCACCAGGTCGTCGATCTGGCCCTCGGTGGGCTTCACGACCACCTTCGGGTCGACCAGGCCGGTGGGCCGGATGACCTGCTCGACGAACTCGCCGCCGGCCTGTCCCATCTCGTACGGCCCCGGCGTCGCGGACAGATACACCGTCTGCCCGATCCGATCGCTGAACTCCTCCCAGGTCAGCGGCCGGTTGTCGACCGCGCTGGGCAGCCGGAACCCGAAGTCGACCAGGTTCCGCTTCCGTGACATGTCGCCCTCGAACATGCCGCCGATCTGCGGGACCGTCTGGTGCGACTCGTCGATGACCAGCAGGAAGTCGTCCGGGAAGTAGTCGATCAGGGTGGCGGGCGCGGATCCGGCGGCGCGGCCGTCGATGTGCCGCGAGTAGTTCTCGATGCCGGAGCAGAACCCGACCTGGCGCATCATCTCGATGTCGTACGCGGTCCGCATCCGCAGCCGCTGCGCTTCGAGCAGCTTGCCCTGCTTCTCCAGCTCGGCCAGCCGCTGCTCCAGCTCGGCCTCGATACTGTGGATGGCCTTCTCCATCCGCTCCGGGCCCGCGACGTAGTGCGTGGCCGGGAAGATGCGGACCTCGTCGACCTCTTTCACGATGTCGCCGGTGAGCGGGTGCAGGTAGTACAGCTTCTCGATCTCGTCGCCGAAGAACTCGACGCGGATCGCGAGCTCCTCGTACGCCGGGATGATCTCGACCGTGTCGCCGCGGGCGCGGAAGGTGCCGCGCGCGAAGGCGATGTCGTTGCGGGTGTACTGCACGTCCACCAGCGCGCGGAGGAAGACGTCACGGTCGAGCTGCTCGCCGACCTTCAGCTTCGTCGACCTGTCGAGGTACGACTGCGGCGTGCCCAGACCGTAGATGCACGAGACACTCGCGACCACGATGACGTCACGCCGGGACAGCAGGTTCATCGTCGCGGAGTGCCGCAGCCGCTCGACGTCGTCGTTGATCGACGAGTCCTTCTCGATGTAGGTGTCCGTCTGCGCGATGTACGCCTCAGGCTGGTAGTAGTCGTAGTAGCTGACGAAGTATTCGACCGCGTTGTGCGGGAACAGCTCCTTCAGCTCGTTCGCCAGCTGCGCGGCGAGGGTCTTGTTCGGCGCCATGACCAGCGTCGGCCGCTGGACGCGCTCGATCAGCCAGGCCGTCGTCGCCGACTTGCCGGTACCCGTGGCACCGAGCAGCACGACGTCCTTCTCGCCCGCGTTGACCCGGCGTTCGAGCTCGTCGATGGCCGCCGGCTGGTCACCGGCGGGCTTGTACTCGCTGACCACCTCGAACCGGCCGCCGGTCCGGGGGATGTCCGTGACGGGGCGGAAGTCGGACTGGGCGAGCACGGGGTGTTCGGATGCGAAAGCCACGGGAACCAGAGTAGGCGCTGGGTCCGACAGTTTCCGGTTCGCCTGGTCGACGCCCTACGAACAGTCACAGCAGGAACAACAGTCGCAGCAGTCGCAGCCACTGCAGTCGCCGTTGATACAGGCGTCGTGCGGCTTCCCGCTCCACGGGCCGGGGAACGGGTCACGGCAGCAGAACTGGCAGGAGCAGCACATGTAGGTGGCCACGGCGCAGCCGAAGAAGAAACCCCGCGGCCGAGGCGGCACCCGGAACTTCGGCGTCCAGCAGGCCCCGCCCTGGCCGTCGACCGGACCGCCACCGCCGTGCTTCCCCTTCTTGGGCGGCTCCTGGGGCGGGCCTCCGCCACCGGGAGCGCCCGGCGGCGGAGGCGGCGGCTGGTGACCGCCCTGCGGGTACTGCTGTGGTTGCTGGGGCTGGTGGGGATGCTGTTGCGGCCGCGGGCCGGGGCCGATCCAGCCCGGCGGCGGCTGCTGCGGACCGTGGCCGTGCCCGATGAGCTCGTGTCCGAACGAGCGTCGCACCGCCTGCCGGAGTTCGTGCACCAGCAGCGCGTGGACGAGCTTGGGCTGATCGAACCGCACCTCGCGAAGGGCGAGCTCGACGCCGAGCACGGCGTCGTCGCACAGCCGCCGGGCCTCGGCGAGCCCGGTGCCAGTGGCCGTCAGCGGGTTCCAGGCGCCGGCCGCCTCGTCCTCGGCGAGGTCCTCGACGGCGTCGAGGAGGTGCGCGGCCCTGCCGAACAGGCGTCCGGCCTCGGCCAGCGGCGCGGCGTTCTCCGGGCGGCCCGCCAGCGTGGCGGTGTACGCGAACGCGGCCGACGTCGCCAGCTCGGCGGGTTCGGTGGCGAGCACCGCCGAATCACCGAGGCGGACGGCGCGTTCGATCTCGCCCTGCCGGTCGACGGCCTCGGTCAGGACCGCCGTGTCGAACCCGATCCGGTTGCCCGTGCGGCTCCCCTGATCCGCCCAGCGCGTCGCGACCCGCTTCGCGGCGAGAGAGACGGAGCGCCGCGCGAAGGCGCCGTCGCGGTCCTCGACGTGGTCGGTGATCTTCGCCGAAGCCAACACCAGGGAGACCGCTGCCGCGAGCTGGGCTCCGCCGCCCTTCGCCACCGACGTTCCCTTCATCGCCCTAAGTGGGCACGGGCCTGCGTCGCGACGTCCCTCCGCACGCGGCGACTGGGCTTCGACGAGCGCCGAGATGATCAACCCGTCGTAGTTCGTCACCATTCGGGCGAGATGTCCGTGTTCGTCCCGCAACGCCAGGCAAAGACCGCACAGATGGGCGAGCCAATCCGCGTGCAATCCTGCGGAAAGCCGGTGGCGGCACGGCCTGATGATCCCGAACATACGTCGACTCCCACTGACCCCTCTGGCGGAACCAGCGCACCCTATCCGGCCGGAGGTCCCCGCTTCCCCGGAATCACGAAACCGTGATCGTCCACCCGGTTGGGCGGTGTTCGCGGACGCCGTGGCCTTCCAAGATGGGCGCATGACCGCGCTGCACCCGCCCAAGGTCGAGTACTTCGACCCGGCCGCGAAGACCAACACGGACCCCAAGGGCGTCGTGAGGGACGTCGAGGAATACCGCGAAGAACCCTTCGGCCTCTACATGGCGCGGCCGGCCCCGGGACGGAAACAGTTCCGCTACCTCGAGTCCTGGCTGCTGCCGGATCTCGGCCTGCGGATCACCGACTTCTGGTTCAACCCCGGCCACGAACGCGATCAGGACTTCTACCTCGACGTCGTCGAGGTCCACCGTGAAGGCGGTGTCTGGGTCGCCACCGACCTCTACCTCGACCTCGTCCTGCGGGACAAGAAATCGGTCCAGGTGATCGACACCGACGAACTCCTCGGCGCGGTCACCTCCGGGCTGCTCTCCCTCGCCGACGGCGAACGCGCGCTCGGCGTCAGTCACGCGACCGTCGACGGGCTGGCCACCCACGGGCACGATCTGCGCGGCTGGCTGTCCACAAAGGACATCACGCTCGCCTGGAGACGACATTGAGCCGTCCGCATCAACCGATCGGTTGATGCGGCCTTATCCCTTGGACGAACGGTTACTGACCGGATGATGGATTCCCGGAAAGACGTCCTCACGGGACTCTCGATCACGAGCGAAACCGATCGAGAGGGGGGCGGAATCCATGGTCGTCGAGACCGGGGGACTCCGGGAAAGGATCGGCGAACGAGAACGCGCGGGGATCGCGCCGTTCGCCAGGAAACCGGTGCTGGCCATCGCCGGGGCGATGGGGGCGGTGCTCGCGGCGACGGCGGGCCGCTACGGCTATTTCGGCGACGAACTGTACTTCCTGGCAGCCGGCCGTCATCTGGACTGGGGGTATGCCGACCAGCCGCCACTGTTGCCGCTGCTGGCACGCCTGATGGCCGCGTTCGGCGCCGATTCGCCGTTCGTCCTGCGGATCCCGGCGATGCTCGCGATGGTCGCCGGGGTCGTGCTGACCGCGTTGATCGCTAGGGAACTGGGCGGTGGCCGCCGGGCGCAGACGATCGCGGCGGCGACCTTCGCGGTGTCGGTCCAGATGCTCGGCAGCGGGCACTACCTGGCGACCAGCACCCTCGACCCGTTCCTGTGGACGCTGCTGATCTGGCTGCTCGTCCGGTGGACGCGGACCCGCGTGGACGGACTCCTGCTCTGGAGCGGTGTGGTGACCGGCTTCGCGCTGAACACGAAGTTCCTCATCGGGGCGTTCTGGGTAGTCGCGCTGGCCGCCGCGGCCGTCTTCGGCCCTCGCGACCTGGTCCGCCGTCCGGCGCTCTGGCTCGGCGCGCTGATCGCCGCCGCGATGGTCACGCCCACGCTCGTCTGGCAGGCGGCGAACGGCTGGCCGCAGCTGACCATGGGCGCGGCGATCTCCCGGGAGGTCTCGGAAGGCTGGGGCGGACGGGCCACGTTCGTCCCGACACTGGTGATGAGCGCGGGGGTCCCGGTGGGGATGATCCTCGTCTGCTACGGCCTGTGGCGGCTGCTGCGGTCCGAACGCCTGCGGCCGCACCGGTTCCTGGGGTGGACAGCGCTCGGCGTACTCGTCCTGTTCCTGCTGGCGAACGGGCGCTACTACTACGCGGCGGGGATGTTCGCCCCGCTGTTCGCCGCCGCCGCGGTGGAGATCGAAGCGGGACAGGCGTCGAAGTACTGGCGCTGGATCGCGACCTGGCCGGTGTACCTCGTGGCCGCGGTGATCGCGATCCCGCAGACGCTCCCGGTCCTCCCGCGCGACGAGCTGGCGAACGCCCCCGAGTGGGCGCGGCCGGGCCTGGCTCACGAGGAGATCGGCTGGCGGGAGATCACCGAATCGGTGGCCCAGGCGTATCGCGCCGTTCCGGACCCGGCCCGCACCGGCGTCATCGCGGCGAAGTACTGGCAGGCCGCCGCCATCGACCACTATGGACCGGAACTGGGCCTTCCGTCACCGTCGAGCCCCAACCGCGGCTACGCGACGTTGCCGAGGCCGCCGGAATCGGCCCGGGACATCCTGTTCGTCGGGAACGATCCGTCGATGCTTGTGCCGTACTTCACGCAGGTGCGCGAGGCCGGCGCGCTCGACAACCGGGCCGGAGTCCCGAATTCGAGTCAGGGCATGAAGATCTGGCTGGCCACCGGCCGGACCGGGAGCTGGGACACGGTGTGGCCGGAACTCACGGACTGGGGCTTCTGAACCTCACCGGTCCTCTCACGACCGACGCGCCACGCCGGTGGCACGTAAGGTGCGAGAGGACCGGCACCCGAGGGATCTGTGAGGACTGGATGGAAGCCGCCAGCGCGGCCGAAACACCGACCGCGTCCGGTGTGGCGTTCGCCCGGCTCCCGGTGGCGCTGCTCGCCGCCGCGGCCGCGGCGGCGCTGCTGGCGACGGCGTGGCGGTACGGCTACTTCGGCGACGAACTGTACTTCCTCTCCGCCGGGAAGCGGCTGGCCTGGGGATACGCGGACCAGCCACCGGTACTCCCGTTCCTGGCGCTGCTGATGGACTCCCTCGCGCCGGGCAATGTCTTCGTGTTCCGTCTCCCCGCCGTCCTCGCGACGGCCGCCGGTGTCGTGTTCACCGGGCTCATCGCCTACGAGATGGGCGGAGACCGCCGCGCGCAGACCCGCGCCGCCGCCGCGTACGCGATCTGCGGGCAGTTCCTCGGCAGCGGGCACTACCTGGCCACCTCGACGATCGACCCGGCCCTGTGGGCGCTCATCGCCTGGCTGCTCGTGCGGTGGATGCGGACCCGGGACGACAACCTGTTGCTGTGGCTGGGCGCCGCCACCGCCGTCGCGCTGAACGTCAAGCTCCTCGTCGCGACTTTCTGGGTCGCCGCCGGGGTCGCGATCCTCGTCTTCGGCCCCCGGGATCTCTTGCGCAGGCCCAAACTCTGGATCGGTGCGGCCATCTCCGCGCTCTCGCTCGTGCCCACCCTCTGGTGGCAGGCCGCGAACGGCTGGCCGCAGCTGGAGATGGGCGACGTCATCGCGCACGAGACCACCGGCGGCTGGAGCGGCCGCGCCGGGTTCCTGCCCGCCCTGCTGACCGGCGCCGGTCTCGGCATCGGCGTCGTCGGTGTCCTTTATGGACTCTGGGTCCTGATGTTCTCGGCGAAGCTGCGGGAGTTCCGGTTCCTCGGCTGGGCGACCGTCGGCGTGATCGCGCTGTTCATCCTGTCCAACGGCCGGTACTACTACGCGGCGGGGATGTTCGGCGTCCTGTGGGCGGGCGCGGCTGTCCACTTCGGACAGTCGAAGCCTTCATCGTGGTTCCGCTGGATCCCGACCTGGCCGGTGTTCGTGCTTTCCGCGCTGTACACCCTCCCCTACGCGCTGCCGGTGTGGCCCGTCGCCTGGATCGCCGAGGGCCGGGACGTCCCGCGCCCGGCGTACGCGCTGGAGGAGATCGGCTGGCCGGACCTCGCCCGTTCGGTCGCGGACGCCTATCACCGGCTCCCGCCGGAGCAGCGGGCACGCACCACGCTCGTGACCGCCGGGTACTGGCAGGCCGGAGCGCTGGACCGGTACGGCGCCGACTACGGACTTCCCGCCGCGTACAGCCCCAGCCGGGGCTTCTGGTACTTCGGCCATCCGCCCGAGACCGCGGACAGCGTGCTGTTCGTCGGGCCCGATCCGGCACGGCTGCTGCACTCGTTCACCGACGCCCGGATCGTTTCCCGGGTCGACAACGACCTCGGCGTCCGCAACGTGAGCCGTGAGATGCCGATCTGGCTCGTCACCGGCCGCACGGAATCCTGGGCGTCCTCGTGGCCGGGATTGCGGGAATTCCGGGTGTAGGCCCTACGGGGTCCAGCCCGTCGACGCGGCCCACGCGTCGGCCCGCCCGAAGGCCGCGTCGACCCAGACCTGCTTTTCGTCGGTGTACCGCTCGACGGTCCCGTCGCCGGCGTGCTTCGCGGCCATGGCGTTCTTGACCGCCGCGTAGGCGTCGCGTTCGTCCGGGTTCTGCCGCAGCCACTCCGGGAACAGCAGCGCGAGCCGCCAGGCAGGCGTTTCCTGGGACCGGACGTGCAGGTTGACCGGGCGGCGCGGGTCGCCGCCGAAGTGGAACCGCTTGGGCCAGGTGCCCTCTTCACCGTGCGCGTCGTCGAACCACTCACCCTCCGCGCGCGGGAACCCGGCGTCGGAGAGCACGTCGGCCAGCTCGTCGGCCTTGTCCGTGGTGGACACCGTCAGCTGGAGGTCGAGGATGTCCTTGGCGGGCAGCCCCGGCACGGAGGTGGAACCGATGTGGTCGACGCGCACGGCGTTGTCACCCACCACCACACGGATCCGGGCGAGCGCCCGCTCCGCCTGCACCGGCCACGTCGGGTCGTACTCCGCGATCTTCGGCGACATCGGCGCCCGCGGCTTGCGGAGCCGCACGTTCGCTTCGAACGGGGTCAGCCTGTCCGCCCACAACGCGTCGACGTCGGCGAGCACGATGTCGGGTGCCCCGCTGTTGTCGAACCAGACGTCGGCCACCGCCCGGCGCTGATCAGTCGTGGCCTGCGCCTTGATCCTGGCGCGCGCGTCGGACTCGGCCATCCCCCGCGCCTCGACCAGACGGCGGACCCGGACCTCTTCCGGCGCGTCGACCATGACGACGAGGTGGTACATCGGCGCGAGGCCGCCTTCGACCAGCAGCGGGATGTCGTGGACGACGATCGCGTCCGGCGCCGCGGCCGCCATCAGCTCGGCCGTCCGGGCGCCGACCCTCGGATGGACGATCGAGTTCAGCCGCTTGCGGGAATCTTCGTCCGCGAACGCCTTCGCGGCCAGCGCGGCGCGATCGAGCGAGCCGTCGGCCGCGAGGATGTCTTCCCCGAACGCCTCGACCAGCCCGGCGAGCCCCGGTGTCCCCGGCTCGACGACCTCCCTGGCGATCTTGTCGGAGTCGATGAGGACGGCGCCGTGCTCGGAAAGCCGGTTCGCCACCGTCGATTTTCCGGCGCCGATCCCGCCGGTCAGGCCCACACGCAGCATGTCGATCAGCCTAGTGGCGCAATCCAAGGTGACCGCGCAGGGTCATCGAATGGGCACATCCGGCACAGAAGGATGCAAAAGGCAAGATCATCGTGACGCGCGACTCAACCATTTCGAGTGACACGCCGGGCGGTTACCCGGCTTCGGCGGCTCGATTGCGTACCGTGCGCGGCGAAGGTAGCCCACACGGAGGAAAGATGGCAGACGGCAAGCACGTCGGAAGGCACCGGCTCGGATCGCCGGGCCTGGTGCACTGTGTCCTCCATCGTCCCGTGGCCGAGGCCCTCGCCGAATACCGGCGCACGTGGCTGAGCGCACTCCTGGTCCCCGCCAAGCACAGCTTCGCCGGACTCCGCCGCAAGGCCCGCGCGGCCGCCCTCGAACGCATCTGGGTGCCGGCCGTCCGGCCCGCCACTTCCTGACCCTCTTCGCCAACCCCCGCGTTCAGTCCTCTGGATGCGGTAGTTCGCATGCGCAACTACCGCATCCAGAGGACTGAATGCGAAAGACAGCGGCCCCGGTCCGAGGTGGACCGGGGCCGCTGTCTGTCAGCTACTGGCTGAGCGCCTGGATCACGCGCCGCCCGACAGCTTCTCGCGGAGAGCCGCGAGCTGCTCGTCGCTGGCGAGCGTGCCGCCGCTCTTGGCCTCGGCCGGAGCGGAGGTGTAGCTCTGCTCGCCCGAGTCGCCGGAGGTGACGCCGGTCGCGGCGTCGGCCGCGGCTTCCGCGTCGGCCTCGGCGGCCTTGACGACCTGCTTCATGTGAGCCTCGTAGCGGGTGTGAGCCTCGGCGTACTGACGCTCCCACTCCTCACGCTGCTTGTCGAAGCCTTCCTGCCACTCCTGGGTGTCCGGGTCGAAGCCCTCGGGGTAGATGTAGTTCCCCTCGGTGTCGTACTCGGCGGCCATGCCGTACTGAGTGGGGTCGAACTCGGTCTCCGGCGTGACGCCCTCGTTCGCCTGCTTCAGCGACAGCGAGATGCGACGACGCTCGAGGTCGATGTCGATGACCTTGACCATCACGTCGCCGTTGACCTGGACGACCTGCTCCGGGATCTCCACGTGGCGCTCGGCCAGCTCGGAGATGTGCACCAGGCCCTCGATGCCCTCCTCGACGCGCACGAACGCGCCGAACGGGACGAGCTTGGTGACCTTGCCCGGCACGATCTGGCCGATCGCGTGGGTGCGGGCGAACTGACGCCACGGGTCTTCCTGGGTCGCCTTCAGCGACAGCGAGACGCGCTCGCGGTCCATGTCGACGTCCAGAACCTCGACCGTGACCTCCTGGCCGACCTCGACGACCTCGGACGGGTGGTCGATGTGCTTCCAGGACAGCTCGGAGACGTGCACCAGGCCGTCGACGCCACCCAGGTCCACGAAGGCACCGAAGTTGACGATGGACGACACGACGCCCTTGCGGACCTGGCCCTTGGCGAGCGCGTTGAGGAACTCGCTGCGCACCTCGGACTGGGTCTGCTCCAGGTAGGCGCGGCGGGACAGGACCACGTTGTTGCGGTTCTTGTCCAGCTCGATGATCTTCGCCTCGAGCTCGCGGCCGACGTACGGCTGCAGGTCGCGCACGCGGCGCATCTCGACCAGCGACGCGGGCAGGAAGCCCCGCAGGCCGATGTCCAGGATGAGGCCGCCCTTGACGACCTCGATGACGGTGCCCTTGACGGGCTCGTCCTTCTCCTTGAGCTCCTCGATCGTGCCCCAGGCGCGCTCGTACTGCGCACGCTTCTTGGACAGGATCAGACGGCCTTCCTTGTCCTCCTTCTGGAGAACCAGGGCTTCGACCTCATCGCCGACGGTGACAACCTCAGCCGGGTCGACATCGTGCTTGATGGAGAGCTCACGCGAGGGGATGACACCCTCGGTCTTGTAGCCGATGTCGAGCAGGACCTCGTCACGGTCGACCTTGACGATGGTTCCCTCAACGATGTCGCCGTCGTTGAAGTACTTGATCGTCTTGTCGATCGCAGCGAGGAAGTCTTCCTCCGACCCGATGTCGTTGATAGCGACTTGCTGGGGCCCGGTGGGGGCGGTCGGGGCGGTGGCGGTGTCGGTCGTCATTAGGCGGGTTGCTCCGGTGGATGGGAAGTAGTGGGTTTGCGGTTAGGGCACCATGGGCTCTTCCGGCATGAGGCGACCACATTTGCAAACGTCCACAGGGAACGACCGCGAGCATCACCGCATCCGGTGCGCGACCCCCTGACCCGGACGCTGAGCGAACCGGGGGAAAGAGTAGCGCGAACCCACTGCGCTAACAGATATCCTACGCGGCCCCCTGTACACGGCACAATCAGGGTGCCTACCGCGATCACGGCGGGCGGATAAACTCTCCTCCACAGCCCTGACCTGGGGAAAGGATACCGGTTTGAGTCAGCAGTCCGTCACCGAGCCCGAACGGCACGCCGAGGCCGAGGAGCGGCTCGGCACCGCGGGGGTCGCCTACCGGGCGGTCTCCGCGCCGGAGGCGACGGCCGCGAACCTGGCGTGGTGGGACGCCGACGCCGACGACTACCAAGCGACCCATGGCGGCTTCCTCGGCGACGCGGACTTCGTCTGGTGCCCGGAGGGCGTCCGCGAGGCCGACGTCGCGCTTCTGGGTGAAGTCGGTGGCAAGCGGATCCTCGAAGTCGGGTGTGGACAGGCGGCCTGTTCGCGCTGGCTCGCCGCGCAGGGCGCCGAGGCGGTGGCGACCGATCTGTCGGCGGGGATGCTGCGGCACGCGCGGGAGGGCAACGAGCGCACCGGCACCCCCGTGCCGCTCGTGCAGGCGACGGCGGAATCGCTCCCGTTCGCCGACGCGAGCTTCGACGCGGCGTGCTCGGCCTTCGGCGCGGTCCCGTTCGTGGCGTCGGTGGACGTCGTGTTCGCCGAGGTGCACCGGGTGCTCCGGCCGGGCGCCCGCTGGGTGTTCTCGGTGACGCATCCGATGCGCTGGATCTTCCCCGACGACCCCGGGCCGCAGGGCCTCACCGTCACCCAGCCGTATTTCGATCGCACGCCGTACGTCGAGGTCGACGAAGAGGGTGTCGCGACCTACGTCGAGTACCACCGCACCGTCGGCGACTACGTCCGCGCGCTCGCCGACGCCGGTTTCACGCTGACGGACCTCATCGAGCCGGCCTGGCCGGAAGGTCACTCCCGCACCTGGGGGCAGTGGAGCCCCTTGCGCGGCAAGCTCTTCCCGGGCACCGCGATCTTCTGCACCCAGCGGGGATGAGTTCGGCGGCGGGGGTGCAACGGGCACGGTTCGCCGCGCTCGATCCGTTGCTTCCACCGCCGCCCCCGCTCCCGCCTGGCGAGCCCGTCGAAGCGGGCGGCGCCGCCGGGACGATCGCGCACGTGCGGTTCGCGGCGGGTTCCTGGCAACGACTGTGGAGCCCGGCGCACCTCCAGATCCTTTCCGCGTTCCTCCCGCACGACGCCGGCGCGGGGATGAGCGCGCTGCTGTCGGCCTGGCGCGAGCGGATCGCGCTCGCCGACGCCGAACCCGATTCGTCGTGCACGGTCACCTGGCCCAGCCGCGACGTCGTGGTCGCGCGGGCCCTGCTCGACCACGGGCTCGCGCCGCAACTGGCGCTGGCCGTCCGGGCGCCCGCCGCGGGCGAGGCGTACTCCGTGCCCGGCGTGACCGTCCGGGAGTCCTCCGGCGGTGATCTGGAGGAGATCGTCGCCCTGCGCTTCGAAGAACTTCGCTACACGTCGTTCGTCGGTCACGGCGTCGTCCGGCCCGGGGCCGAAGCCCTGCTCGCGGAAGAGGTCCGGCGCGGCTTGCAGTTCGGCGGCCGCGTCTGGATCGCCGAAGAGGAAGGCGTCACCGTGGGGATGGTGACCAGCGGAAAACGCTCGCCGCTCCCCGGTGACGCGCTCGCCGGACGGCTGCCGCCGGGCGAGTGGGGCTATGTCGGCACGCTCGCGGTCACCGCGGCCGCCCGGGGACGCGGGATCGGGCGCGCGCTGACCGCCGCCGCGCACGACGAGCTGTTCTCGCCGTCGCTGCGCGGTACCTTCGTCTCGTACAATCCGGCCAATCCGCTTTCCCCGGTCTTCTGGCACCGGCAGGGTTATCGTCCTCTGTGGACGACGTGGGCGGCCAGCCCCGCCGCGGCCCTGCGGTAGCGGTGACGGGCGCGGCCGACCCTGGGGACAGAATGGAAATCGAGAAGACGTTGTTCGACGCGCACCGCGCACGGTTCGCGACGATCGACAGGCTGCTGCCCGAAGCGGCGCCGCCCCCGGTCGTCGGCGAGCGCGTGGACGCCGCGACCGCGTCGGGCGTCCAGGTCACCGGCGTGGTCCAGCGACAATTACACGGTCCGGACGACGTGCCCCTGCTCTGGTCGGCCGCCGACGTGCGCCAGCTGTTCCCGTACATCGGGACCACCGGCACCGAGGGTATGGACGTGTTGCTGCGCGCGTGGCGGACGTGGATGGACGCCGAATCACCCGGTGAGGATTCGTCCTGCGTGGTGAACTGGCCGAGCCGGGACGCCGAGGCGATCCGCGCCTTCCTCGACCACGGACTGGTGCCGATGTCGGCGCTCGCCGTGCGCACCGGACGCCACCACGACGAACCGGCCGCCGACGGCGTATGCGTCCGCCGGGCCCGGCGGGACGATTTCGACGACGTGCTCGCGATGGCCGTCTCGACCCACGACTACATCGGCCAGGTCGCCACCAGGCATCGCCCGAACGCCGCCGAACTGCTGGCCCCGGCGCTGGAGCGCGCCCTCGACAAGGACGCACCGCTGCTGTGGCTGGCCGAACGGGACGCCCGCGTCGCCGCGTTCGCGCACGCCGCCTGGATCACCTCGTCACCGGGGTCGGCCGAGGCCGAACTGCTCCCCCACGGCCGCTGGGGCTACGTCAACAACGTCGTCACCGTGCCGGGCCTGCGCGGGAGCGGACTCGGCCGGACCCTGATGTCCGTGGTGCACAAGGAGTTCTCCGCGGACGGCGCGGACGGCACGTATCTCTACTATAACCCGACCAACCCGCTCTCTTCGGTGTTCTGGCACCGGCAGGGCTATCGTCCACTGTGGACGTCCTGGGAGGTCCACCCGGCTTCCGCCCTGCGTTAGCCGAAATGCGCAGTCAGCCGTCCGGTTTGCGGAGGTTTCGTCACTCTTGCGTGTGACGTGGGCCCCCCACGGTTGTGCACCTCCCAGGTCAGGGCTAACTTTTGAACTGACCAGTCAGTTTAAAAGTTCCACGAGTCGCCGACCTGGGAGTTCTTCGTGCGGGTTCAAGCCGACAGGGTGTCCGTGACCGGACCCCACGGCACGTTGCTGTCGCCTACTTCGCTCACCGTTTCGGGTGGTGAGCTGGCGATCGTGCACGGCGAGCCAGGGGTCGGCGTCACGGCCTTCGGGCTGGCGCTGGCCGGCAGATTGAAGCCCGCCACCGGGACGGTGACCGTCGAGGGCGGTGACCCGCGGAAGGTCATCGCCGTCGTCGACTCCCCCGGCGTGAGCGAACCGGACGGCGCGTTGACGCTGCAGGTCGTCGTCGGGGAGGAACTCGAACTGGCGAAACGCCCGGCGAACAAGGCCGCGGTGACGAGCTGGCTGGCCGAGCACGACGCCGCCGCCTTCGCCACCACCCGCTTCGAGAACCTCGAACCGGTGACGCGCACCAGGCTGCTGACCGCGCTCGCCGCGAGCCGCAAGGGAGTCGGCGTCCTCGTGCTCGACACCCCGGACAGGCACACCAGCGACGTCGACAGCTGGGCGCGGCTCGCCCGCGAGTTCGCCGAGCGCGGCCTCGCCGTCATCGTGCTGACCGCCACCACCCCGGTTTCGGCCCTGCCGGAGAAGCCCGCCCTGTGCGGCGCTCTCGACCAGCCCGATCCCGTGCGCTGCGCACCCGTCGAAACCCCGGCGGAGACGACGCTGGAAGCGACCGTGGCGGACGACACCGAGAAGACTTCAGGAGACCAGGAATGAACCCCGTCCGGATCGCCGCCAACGAGCTGCGCCGGCTGAGCAGCGGCACCCTGCCGAAGCTCGCCATGGTCGCGCTCGTCCTGGTGCCGCTGCTCTACGCGTCCTTCTACCTCTACGCGAACTACGACCCGTACTCGCGCCTGGACAAGCTGCCCGCCGCCGTCTTCACCTCCGACGCCGGCGCGAAGGACTCGGCGGGCGCGGAACGCAACGTCGGCCGCGAGGTCACCGACGAACTGGTCAAGTCCGGCACGTTCCAGTGGCACGAGGTGTCGCAGGAGGAAGCCCTCAAGGGCGTCCGCAACGACAATTACTCGTTCGCCATCGGCATCCCGCGCGACTTCTCCACCGCGCTGCTGTCCTCGGGCAACCTCCAGCCCCAGCAGGCGACGATCACGCTGACCACCAACGACGCCAACAACTATCTGTCGGGAACCATCGCGAAACAGGTGGCCGAACAGGTCCGCAAGACGATCGCGGAGAAGGTCGGCAGCGAGGCGGCGGACAAGTTCCTGGTCGGTTTCTCCACGATCTACGGCAAGATCCAGGAGGCCGCGAACGGCGCCTCGCAGCTCGCCGACGGCGCGGGCAAGCTCAAGACGGGCCAGCAGCAGCTGGCCGACGGCGCCAACCAGCTCGCCTCCGGCAGCTCCCAGCTCGCGACCGGGCTCGGCACCCTGAAATCCAGTACCGCCCAGCTCCCCGCCCAGACGCAGAAACTCGCCGACGGCGCCGGTCAGGTCGCCGACGGGAACCAGAAGGTCTCCGACGCGGCTTCGCTCGCCGCGACGGCGTCCGGCGACATCCAGGGCAAACTCGACGGCTACCGCACCCAGCTCGCGCAGGATCTGCGCGCCGCCGAGGTCCCCGAGGCGAAGGTGCAGGAGATCCTGAGCCGCCTCGACACCCTCCGCTCCCCTGTCGACCAGGCGAACACGAAGATCCAGGGCGCGAACAGCCAGCTCGTCCAGCTCGCGTCCGGCGCCCGGCAGGTGTCCGACGGCGCGCACCAGCTGGCCTCGGCCACCCCGCAGCTCACCAGCGGGATCGCGCAGGCCGCCGACGCGTCGACGCAGATCCGTGACGGCGCCTCGAAGCTGAACGACGGCGAGAAGTCCGCCGTCACCGGCACGACCGAGCTCGCCGACGGCGCGGTGAAACTGCGTGACGGGCTCGCCGCCGGGCTCAAGGAGATCCCGAACCCGGACGATCCCACCCGCGCGGCGACGGCCAACACCATCGCCGACCCGGTCGCGGTCAACTCCTCCGGCGTCGCCTCGGCCGGGACCTACGGCGCGGGTCTGGCCCCGTTCTTCATCTCCCTCGCCACCTGGATCGGCGCGTTCGTGCTGTTCCTGTTGCTGCGCCCGCTCTCCACCCGGGCGCTGACCGCCGGCGCGTCGCCGTTCAAGGTCGCGCTCGGCGGCTGGCTCTCCTCGGCGCTGCTGGGGATCGCGCAGGTGATCGTGCTGTTCGGCGCGGTGACCTGGCTGGTCGGGATCGACGTCGCGCATCCGCTCGGCGCGATCGGGTTCGCGGTCCTGGTGTCGCTCACCTTCACCGCCGTGGTGCACGCGCTCAACTCGTTCTTCGGCGCCGTCGGGAAGTTCCTCGGCCTGGTCCTGCTGGTGCTGCAGCTGGTGAGCGCGGGCGGCACGTTCCCCTGGCAGACGATCCCGGACGCGCTGTACCCGCTGCACATCGTGCTGCCGATGGGTTACGCCATCGACGGGTTCCGGCACCTGCTCTACAGTGGCGCCTCGATGGAGATCCTCGGTGACATCGGCGTCCTGGTGGCGTATCTGGTCGGCGGCATCCTGGTCTCGACCCTGGCGGCACGGAAACGGCGCACCTGGACGGTTTCCGCGCTGAAACCCGAGCTCGCGTTGTGAGTCCCCGGGGTGAGGCGACGAAGCAGAAGTTGTTCGAGGCGACCCTGCGGCTGTCCGCCAGCCGCGGCCTCGTCGGGCTGACGGTCGACGACATCGCGGCCGAGGCGAAAGTCGCCAAAGGCACCGTCTACTACAACTTCGGCAGCAAGGACGGTCTTGTCGACGCACTGCTGCGCTACGGCGTCGGCGTGCTCGCGGACCGGCTGCGCGCGGCCACCGGCGACGGCGATCCGATGGACGTCATCTCCGCGCAGGTGGACGGCGCGCTGGAGTTCATCGCCGAATACCCCGGTTTCTCGCAGATCCTGGTGAGCGAGATGTGGCGCACGCCCGGAACGTGGCACGAGACGCTGACGTTGCTGCGCGAGGAGATCATCTCGATCGTGCGCGAACAGCTGCACCGGCTGGACGCCGCCGGACGGCTGCCCGACGGCGTCCAGATCCCGACGGCGGCGGCCGGGTTGTTCGGCACGATGCTGGTGGTCGCCCTCGACTGGCAGGTGTTCCAGCCGAAGCGGACCCGGGCCGACGTGCGGGAATCGGTGATGGTGCTGGTCCGGGGGCTCGGCCGCTGACACGGATCTCGCGTGATCAAGGCCGGAACTCGCGTGATCGAGGCCGTAACTCGCGTGCTTGAAGGCGGAACACAAGGTGCGGCGCGAGTTACGGCTCCAAGCACGCGAGTTACGGCTCTGATCACGCGTCTTCGGTCTCCCGGACCCACTTCAGCTTGACCTCGAAGTTCCCTTCCAGCCCCGTTTTCGCGATCACCGCGCCCGCCTGGGCGGTCAGTTTGACGCCGAACTTGAGCTCGACCTCGTCCGGTCCCTTGGCCATCGACCGGAAGGTGTCGAGCGCCGCCGCGGCCGCGTCCCGCACGTTCGCCAGCGCCGCTTCGAAGGATCCTTTGGTGTCCTCGATCAGGTCGTCCCGCCGGGAGACGCGGGAGGTGCCGGGGACGGGGTCGATCTCGACGATCACCGAACCGCCGCCTTCGAGCGGGAACCGCGCCAGGTCGTTCACCGGATCTCCTTCACTGTCCACATGGGATTTTCAGCCACTCGCCCTGCTGAATGCTCTTCTGCACGTCGTCGAGCTGTTTCAGCAGGATGTCCAGCCGGTCACGGTTGCTCAGATACTCCAGGACGGCACGGTGGAACGCGCCGGTCATCGTCGCGGGCATCAGGTCGGAGGCGTCGAAACACAGGGCCGAGGCCGAGGTGATCGTCTCCGCGACCCGACGGCTCACCTGGTCCGGATAGACGTCGAGGCCGAGCTTCCGATTGGCGGAAAACGCGTTGGCGCGGGGAATCGACGGCCAGATCCGCTGCGCCTTCTCCGAGGCCAGGTACTCGATCAGCTTCCGCGCCCGGGGCGTGTTCCTGAACATGCCCGCCAGGTCGGCGGCGACCTCGGAGACGTCGCGGCCGGGGAAGGAGAGGAAGTCGAAATCGGTGCCGGGCTCGGGGAACGACCCGTCGGGCCGCTTGAAGTTCTGGTAGCGGCTCATGATGAACGACGCCTGATGTTCGAGCGCACAGCCCGGCGGGTCGGTGAACATCCGCTTGCCCGCGTCGCCGAAGTCGGTCAGCAGCGCGGCCGCGGTACCACCGCGGATCGAGGCGGGTTCAAGGACGGAACCCCAGTCCAGCCAAGCCTGTTTCACCTCCGGCGAGGTCCACGCCAGCCCGCCGGACGCCCACTGCCGGTACTTCTCGGGCCCCGCCGAATGCAGCAGGATGTCCTCGATCCAGTCGGTGCCCGGCCAGCCCGAGGTGGGCGGGGCGCCCATCCCGACGCACCAGGGCGTGCCGCCCGCGGCGGTCAGCCCGGCGGACAACGCGCGGAGACCTTCGAACGTCGTCGGGCGGATCCCGGTCAGCCGGGCCGGGTCGTACCAGATCAGGCTCTTGAGATCGGCCTTCACCGCGAGCGCGTACAGCTTCTCGGTGCCGATCTTCTGCAGGCTGACCCACTGCGGGCTGAAGGACCGGTTCACGGCGGCGGAGAGGTCGTCGTCGAGCGGCAGCAGGTCACCCGACTTCTGGTACTTCGCCAGCACACCCGCGTTCGGGAGGACGGCCACGTCCGGCGGCGTGCCGCGCTGGACGTCCGAGGCGAGCACCTGGTCGACGGCCCGGGTGCCCTGATAGAGGTAGCCGATCCCGGTGTCGGCCTTGAACGCCTCCAGCACCTGCCGGAACGCCGTCTCCTCCTCCCCGCTCCAGGACGCGAGGACGACGACCGGCCCGTCCTGCGCCGACACCGAGCAACCGCCCGCGATCAGAGACAGCGCCATCACCATGGCCGGCAGGCGTTTCACCGGCGGTACCGGTATTCGTCGATCCGGGCGTGCAGTCCGAGCAGGATCAGTCCGCCCGCGAGCAGGGTGCCCGCCGGGATCAGGAACTCCCGTCCGCCGGACTCCGCCGCGTCGGAGGCGTCGGCCGCCACCGCCTTCGCGCCCGCTGTGACCACCCGCGTGTTGTCCGTCTCCACCGTGGTGGTCCGCCGGGCCCGCTCCCGGAATTCGTCGGCCGTGAAACCGCATCCCCGCTCCTCGTCGCAGTACTCGGTCAGCAGATCGGCGAGCTGTCGCTGACCGGCGTCGTCGGCCGCCCGGATCTGCGCGCCCCGCGCCGCGGCCACGCCGTCGAGCCGCTCGCCGACCGAGTCCAGCCGGTCACGGCTGATCAAGGTGAGCACCAGGGCGGCCCCGATGGCGGCGACGAGCACGGTCGCCGTGAGCAGCGGAACGTTGGCCACGCGGCGGAAGCGTTTCTTCAGGAACAGCTGGGTGAGCACCAGCAGCACCAGGAGGGCCAGCACCGGCAGGAGCCACAGCGGGAGCAGCGCGAGGCTCATCCCGGTGGACGACACCTGCCGGTCCAGCGCGTCACGTTGCCTGCCCTGCAACGTTTCCAGTTCCTCCAGGACCCCGCCGGGGGCGTGCAGCAGCCGTGAAGCGTGCCAGAGGTCGACAGCGCCCAGCACGGCGGCGTCCGGCTGACGGAAGTGCACATCGGCTTGCCCGATGGAGCCCGAGTAGGCCGCGACCTGGCTTTCCACCACTTGCAGCGCGTTGCCGCCGTCCTCCCCCGCCTGATTGAACTCCGCGACCCGCGCGAGGCTCTGGCTGGCCAGCGCCAGCTGATTCGCGTACTCCTGCCCCGGGCCGGCCAGTTTCGCCTCGCCGGAGGCGAAACTGGCGACCGCGGCGGCGTCGGCGGCCACCAGCGCGGCCCGGGCCGCGGTCACTTCGAGCACCGCCTGCGAAGTCCGGTCGCGGACGGTCTCCGCCGTGTCATGGACATTGTGGAACGCCCACAGCGAGACCACCAGGACCGCGAGGGTGAGCGCCAGCAGCGCGGCGCGGAGCCGGACCAGCCGCACCCGGGTCGGCGTCACGGAACCGCCTCCCCGAACGGTTCCCCGCAGCCGACGCAGAAGTTCGCCCCGGCGGGGGAAAGCGCGGGACAGTGGGCGCAGGCGAGGGGTGGCGCTCCGGGCATCGGCCGATCTTCCTGCGGGAGAGCGATTTCCGAAACCCTCGACGGGATGACGACGTGCAAAGCGTGACTGCGGGTCGCGTCCGGGCGCAGGCGCACGGTCCCCTTCTCCGCGTCGACGATCTCCACGACCCCCGAGAGACGGCCGAGCGTCTCGTCGTCACCCGCGGCGGTAGCCAAGGCGACCGCCCGGCCCCAGTACCGTTCGGCCCCGGCCTGGTCCCCGGCCGCGTAGGCGTCGCCGCCGGCGGTCAACGCCTCACCGAGATCGGCCTGGGCGGCGTACTTCGACACCATCGGGTGCACCAGCGTCGGTGGGATCGGGTCGTGCGTCCACCGTCCCGCGATGGGCAGCGCGCCCTCCTCGGCCGAGGCCCCGGGAACGGGTACGAGCTCCGTCCACGCGAGCTGACGGTCCTGTCCGTGGCTGGGTTCGAGGCCGGGATCGAGATCCAGGATCAGCTGATAGTCCCGCGTCTCGTCGCTCGCGAACGAGCCGAGTGAGAGCTCCAGCTCGCGGACGGCGACCTCCCGGCACCGGTCGGTGAGGACGTACTCGTCCGGGAACACCTGCTTGATCGAGCGCAGCCTGCTGAACGGCATGGTGCCGACGCGCAGCCGGACCTCGGGCAGCACCTTCGTCATCGCGCTTTCCACGAGCCGCCGGAAATCCTCGGTGAGCTGATCGTCGTCGACGACGGAGTCGACGTTCCCGCGCAGCACCCGGCCGATCTGGGTGAGTTCGGCGGGTTCCCAGCCGTCGCCGATCCCCCGGGCGTCGCAGACGAACCGGCCTTCGCAGCTGCTCAGCACGGTCATCAAGGCGGCCCTGGTCTGCGAATCGTTGCGGCCGTCGGTGAGGAGGATCGCGTGCCGGACGGCGTCGGGTTCGTGGTCGAAGAGGTCGCGGGCCTTGGTGAGCCAGGCGCCCATCGCGGTCCCGCCGACCGCCGCGAGCCGCTCGACCGCGGCGCGGGCCTCCGCGCGGGTCCGTTCCGAGGCGGCGACCAGACCGTCCTCGGCCGGATAGATCACCTTCGCGTGCTCGGTGCCCTGGATGACGGCGAAGCGCACGCCGTCGGGAAGGACGTCGATGGCGGCCGAGGCGGCGCGCCGGGCCTCGCCGATCTTGGTGCTGGGGAAGCGCATCGAGCTGGAACAGTCGATCATCAGGACCTCGGCGGCCGTCCTGGCGGCGGCCGCACCGCCGCGCGAGACGACCCGGACGATCGCGGTCATCGTCCGGCCGCCCTCGGCCAGGAACTTGTTCTGGTGCACCTCGAGTCCCAGACTCGGCCGCGTCATCGATCCCCCTTCACACAAACGTCACCGGTCTCACCGAATTCGCGAGATCGATCAGGACGTCGTGCGGTCCCGGCGCGGGCGCGTGATGGGCGAGCCGCCGGTACGACTTGTCCAGCACCGTGCGGGCGCCCGTCTCGTCCGCGCGCAGGATCTCGCCGTCGGTGATCCCGTCCTGCCCGAGGAGCACCCCGGCGAGCCCGGTCTCGCGCACCGCCGTCACCAGTCTGTCGAGGGCGTCTCCGTCGAGGTCCAAGGCGGTCAGCCGGACCACGGCGTCGTCGAGTTCGGCCGAGGCCGGGAGATCACCGGTCCCGGGCATCGGCGCGGACAGCACCCGCACCCCGGCGATCCGCGCGGCCTCGTCGTAACGCGAGAATTCCGGGACCTGGTCGAGGATCGCGACGGCGGCGGCGCGGTCGCCACGCAGCAACCGGACCCGCGCGAGCCCGAACGCCGCGCTGACCTGGGACCTGTCGCGCACCCACAGAGCGTCGTAGTACCGCTCGGCGGCGGCCGCTCCGTTGAGATGCTCCTCGCACAGGCCCAGCGCGAGTTTCGGCGGTTCCTCACCGGGGATGTCCCGGTACACGGCGGTGAACTTCTCCTTGGCCGCGGCGAAATCACCCGCTCCGAGCGCGAGCAGGCCCCGATGCCACGCCACCCGCCAGTCGTGAGCGGCACGGTCGCCGAGGAGCCGTTCGGCCTCCGCCACCGCCAACGCGCCTTCGACGGTCGCCCCGAGTTCCAGCCGCGCCCGGCACCGCCGGAACTCGACCTCGACCGAACCGGACACCCTGTCGAGCTTCTTCAGCAACCGGGCCGCGTCGGGAGCGCGGACGGCGCGGAGGAAGTTCGCCTGCGGATCCTCCGGATCCTCACGCGGCAACGGCAGGCCGACGGCGATCTCCGCGGCGGCCGGGCGCGCTCCGAGCGAGACCGGAGTCCCTCGTGTCCAGTGCTCCAGCGGCGGCGCCTGGCCGAGCCCCGCGTCGAGCAGGACCGCTCCTTCGGTGAACAGCGTCGATCCGGAGGGCCGGGACTGCTTGTCCCGCAAGGAAAGGATCTCGTCGAGCACGCCGTCGAGCTGGACCAGCATCTCGCGCGCGCTCGCGAATCGCTGGTCGAACCCGGCGGTCGCGCGGTCGAGGACACGGAGGAAGGACTCGATGCCGAACCGGACGCCACGCGCGTCGGTGGTGACCGACCAGCCGTCGCTGGCCTGGAAGAGTTCCCGCAACGTCACGCCGACGGTGTGGATGTCGGACCGGACGGTGAGCCCGTGTTTCGCGCGTTCCCGCGGGGACACCTGGTAGTGCTCGGTTCCGACGAGCGGGCTTTCGTCGTCGGCGATCTTGCGGATGGCGCCGAAATCGATGAGTTTGATCCGCTTCTCGCCGCGGATCACGTTGTCCGGCTTCATGTCGCAGTACAGCAGGCCCTCGCCGTGCAGGTAGTCGAGCGCGGTCAGGATCTCGCGCCCGTACGCGACGACGTGCTCGACCAGCAGCCGTCCTTCGCTGGAGTCCAGCCCGGCCCGGCCGCGGTTCTTGATCTCCCGCAGGGAAAGCCCGTCGACGAACTCCATGACGATGTACCGGAATTCCTCGTGCTCGACCACGTCGAAGATCCGGACGACGTTCGGATGCTCCAGCGCGGTGAGCACCTGGCTTTCGGTCTCCGCGATCCGCACGGCGGCGGTGTTGTTCGTGTTGATCAGGCCCTTGAGCGCGACGTGGCGGCCGCCGAGTCCGGAATCCGTCGCCAGGTAGACGAATCCGAGTCCGCCGCGGGCGACGCAGCCGAGTACGTGATAGCGGCCGTCGACCACGTCACCGGCCGCGAGCTTGGGCGTGAACGAGAACGGTGTCCGGCAGACGGGGCAGAATCCTTCGGCGGGCGCGGACCCGCCCCCGACCGAACGGCCGACCGGGGTGGCGCAGCCGTGCTTGCCGCAGAACCGTTCCTCCTCCGGGACGTACGGCTCGGTCAGCAGGCGGCCGGCGACGCCGGGGAGCTCGACGGCAGGCAGCGGGACCCGGTCGTCCGCGATCTGCTGGGACCGGGTGACCACCGTGCCGGTGACCCTGGTCGGCTCGTCCGGGCCGGGGATCACCAGCGTCGGTTCTTCCGGGGTTCCGGGCGGCAGCCCGCAGATCTCGCAGAAGCCGGTCTTGCCGAGCGCGCCGGGGCAGCCGTTCCGTCCGCAGGCCGTCATCCGTCGATCCGTTTCCGTACGGTTTCCGCGTACCGCTCGACGGCGGCCGTCGCGGCCGCGAGGTCGCACGGTCCTTCGAAGAGCATCCGCCAGGCGGGCGCGTAGGCGGCATCCAGTTCGACGTCTTCGACGAGGCCGCTGTTACGGGCCATCTCCCCGTAGGCGTCGAGCCGGGCACGCAGTTCCGCGCGCCGGGCGAGGTTCTCGTCGAGGAGACGGCGCAGGTCCCGGGCACGCTCGACGGTTTTCGCCACGGCTCGTTCGCAGACCGGAAGCTGCCTTTTCACCCATTCGGTTTCGCCGTCCCGCTCCGCCGAACGCACCTGCGTCAAGGCTCCTCGCAACCGCCGCGCCCGGGAATGGACGTGCGGAGCCCCGGAAAAGCGGGGCGCGTCGCCCAGATTGTCCTTCTCCAGCCGGTCGAGTTCGGCCAGCCGGGTTTCCAGCAGGGCGAAACGGCCCTCGACGTCGTCCGCTCCGGCGGGCAGGACATCGGTGTTCGACCGGACCACACTGACCCCCGGCGAGGTCTCCTCGCGGAAGGCCAGCGCGAGCCGCAGCCCGAGTTCTTGCGCGCGCTGGGCCAGCGGCACGAGTACCTCGCCGACGAGCTCGTCGGGTTCGGCCGACTCGTCGACCCCGTAGACGACGACGGTGCGGCCTGACCCGTGACGGCCCGCGGGCGAGTCCGCGGCGACGTCGAGCCGGTCGGAGATGCGACGGCGGACCGCGTCGGCGGTCTTGCCGACCGCGTCGACGGCCAGCACGACACTGCCCACCGGCGGGACCGTCGGCCCGGACACGCTCCGGCCCGCGCCGTGTTCGCGGTCGCCGAGGACGACCGCGCGGCGCAACGAGGCGGCGACGGCCGAATCGTCCTCGCCCATGATGATCACCCGGACGTCCGACCGGCCGTGCCCGCCGAGCCAGCGCGCGAAATCGCGGGCGAAGAGCACGTCGATCGCGGGTGGTTCCGGACGCTGGACGAAACTCGGGTCGATCGCCGGGCTGCCCTGAGCCCAGCGGCGCAGTTCCGGCAGGTAGCCGAGCATGGTCTCGACCGGGATCATCCAGGACACCCGGGCCGCCTCGGTCGCGTACCGGGTCGCGACCATGCCGACGACGTGACCGGTCTCGTCGGCGATCACCGCGGAACCGCTGAAGCCGTGGGTGATCGGCTCGGCGTCGGGGCTCCGGTGCAGCTGGACGCGCTCCAGACCGTGCCCGCCGTCCCCGACGACGGTCGCCAGCGACCACATTCCGTCCGAGCCGCAGGGAAAGCCGTACGCGCGCACATGCCGGCCGTCTTCGAGGGCCGTCCGGTGGAGCGGCGCACCGGTGATCTGTTCTTCGGGATCACGCAACCGGAGCAGCGCGACGTCCCCGCCGTCGTCACCGATGGGCGCGGCCCGCGCGACGATTTTCGCGATTCCGGATTCGACACCGGGAAGGGCCACGAAATCCACCGCGATTTCGTCGTGGCCTTCGATCACGTGAGCGCAGGTGAGGAGGTGTTCGCCGTCGAGCATGGTCCCGGCGCCCAGGATCCGCCCACGGTGATCGCGCAGCCGCACCCGCCAGCGTCTGCGCTCGGAAGTCACCCGAAAGACCCTACCCATCGTGAGTGGCAATGACGGTTCTCACCGGCATTACCACTCACGAGGCCTAATACGAGCTCTAATGTGCGGCGTCGTTCCAGGACCGGCCGTAGCCGACCGAGACCTCCAGCGGCACGGCGAGCTCGTACGCCGAGCCCATTCCCTGACGCACCAACGCTTCCAGCTGCTCGCGCTCGCCTTCGGCGACCTCGAGGACGAGTTCGTCGTGGACCTGGAGCAGCACGCGGCTCTTCAGCTTCGCTTCGGTCAGCGCCTTGTGCACGTTGAGCATGGCGACCTTGATGATGTCCGCCGCGCTGCCCTGGATGGGGGCGTTGAGCGCCATCCGCTCGGCCATTTCACGGCGCTGGCGATTGTCGCTGTTGAGGTCCGGCAGGTAGCGGCGGCGGCCGAAGATCGTTTCGGTGTAACCGACCTTCGCCGCGTCGCCCACGACCGAATGGAGGTAATCGCGCACGCCGCCGAAGCGGGAGAAGTACGCCTCCATCTGCTCCTTGGCCTCTTCGGTCGAGATCCGCAGCTGCTGCGAAAGCCCGTACGCCGAAAGGCCGTACGCCAGGCCGTACGACATCGCCTTGACCCGGAACCGCAGTTCCGGCGTGATCTCCTCCGGCGGCAGCGAGAACGCGCGGGACGCCACGAACGTGTGAAGATCCTCGCCGCTGTTGAAGGCCTGGATCAGCCCTTCGTCCTGCGAGAGGTGCGCCATGATCCGCATTTCGATCTGGCTGTAGTCCGCCGTCATCAGCTCGGCGTACCCGTCGCCGACGACGAACGCGTCGCGGATGCGGCGGCCTTCCTCGGTGCGGATGGGGATGTTCTGGAGGTTCGGGTCGATCGAGGACAGCCGTCCGGTGGCGGCGATCGTCTGCAGCAGCGTGGTGTGGATGCGGCCGTCGTCGGCGACCGCCTTGATCAGGCCCTCGACCGTGGTGCGCAGCCTGGTCGCGTCCCGGTGCTCCAGCAGGTGCTGCAGGAACGGGTGCTCGGTCTTCTCGAACAGGCTCTGCAACGCCTCGGCGTCGGTGGTGTAGCCGGTCTTGGTGCGCTTGGTCTTCGGCATGCCGAGCTCGTCGAACAGGATCACCTGGAGCTGCTTCGGCGAACCGAGGTTGACCTGCTTGCCGATGACCGCGTACGCCTCGTCCGCGGCCTGGGTGACCCGGCCGAGGTAATGCGCTTCCAGATCCGTCAGATGCTCGATGTCGACCGCGATGCCCGCCGCTTCGAGTCCGGTGATCACCTGCAACAGCGGCAGTTCCAGCTCGACGAGCAGCTGCGCGCCGCCGAGTTCTTCGAGCTCCTTGGTCAGCGCGCCGGCCAGCTCGGCGACCGCGCGGGCCTTGACCAGCTCGGCCTGGATCTCCTTCTGCTCCAGGTCCTCGGCGCCGCCACCGTCGAGCAGCGAAAGCTGCCCGTCCCCGGTGTCGGCCTCAGACCGCAGCTCGCGGTGCAGGTACCGCAGGGCCAGGTCGTCGAGCTCGAACGTGCGCTGGCCCGGGCGGACCAGGTACGCCGCGAGCGCGGTGTCCATGACGAGGCCGGCGAACGTCCAGCCCCGCGCCTGGACGGCGTGCAAGGCGACCTTGAGCTCGTGACCGATCTTCTGGATCTTCGCGTCGGCGAGCCAGGCCGTGAGCGCCTTGTCGTCCTCGGCGTCCATCGTCGTGACGTCGACATACGCGCCTTCGCCGTCCGCCGCCGCGAAGGTGATGGCCTTCAGGTCGGAGCGCACCGAAGCCCCGGTGGTGCGGAACGCCAGACCGACCGGCGCGTCCTGGCCGGTGTGCGCGGACAGCCATTCCGTGAGGGCGCCCGGAGCGAGCTTCGCGCCGCTGACCTCGAAACCCTCCTCGGCCTCGGGCTCCGCGCTCTGCAAGGTGGCGAACAGCCGGTCACGCAGGACCCGGAACTCCAGCTCGTCGAACAGCGCGTGGACGGCCTCGCGATCCCAGGGGCGCAGCTCCAGGCCTGTCGGGCCGAGCTCCAGCTCGACGTCGCGGATCAGCTCGGTGAGCTGACGGTTCAGCATGACCGCGCCGAGGTGCTCGCGCAGCGCGTCGCCGACCTTGCCCTTGACCTCGTCGACCCGGTCGATCAGCTCGTTGAACGACCCGAACTGCCTGATCCACTTCGCGGCCGTCTTCTCGCCGACGCCCGGGATGCTGGGCAGGTTGTCCGAGGGGTCGCCACGCAGGGCGGCGAAGTCCGGGTACTGCGACGGGGTGAGGCCGTACTTCTCCTCGACCGCCTCGGGGGTGAAGCGGGTCATCTCCGACACGCCGCGCTTCGGGTACAGCACGGTGACCTGCTCTGTCACCAGCTGGAGCGCGTCACGGTCGCCCGTACAGATGAGGACGTCGAAGCCTTCGGCGGTCGCCTGTGTCGTGAGCGTGGCGATGATGTCGTCGGCTTCGTAGTTCTCCTTGGTCAGCGCCGGGATGCCGAGGACCTTGAGCACGTCCTCGACCAGGCCGACCTGGCCCTTGAACTCGTCCGGGGTGGCGCTGCGGTTGGCCTTGTACTCCGCGTAGGTCTCCGAGCGGAACGTCTTGCGGGAGAGGTCGAACGCCACCGCGAGGTGGGTCGGCGCCTCGTCGCGCAGCAGGTTGATGAGCATCGAGGTGAACCCGAAGACCGCGTTCGTCGTCTGCCCGGTCTTCGTCTTGAAGTTCTCCGCGGGCAGCGCGAAGAACGCGCGATACGCCATCGAATGGCCGTCGATCAGCAGCAGCTTGGGCCGCTCGGCCTGTGCGGTGGCGGGTGTGGCGTTGGCAACGGTCGTGTTCTCACTCGGGCTCACGGGAGCGAGTCTAGGGTGAGGGTCTGACAGTCCTACCTGTCGTGTCGGTTGCGGCATGTCGGCGGAGCTGCCCGGCACCCTCGGCGCAGGAACCCGCCTGGCCAAAGGCCCCGCGATCGGGGCGGCAGGGCGCCTGTCGGCAGGACGTGAGAAAAACTCGGAACGTGCGCCCTGGCGACGCGATCGCGGTCGCGGGTTCACGATGTTAAGGAGCTCTGCGTGACCGAACAAGCCCTCGAATCCTTCGCCGGGATCGACCCGGCCTACGCCGGACAGCAGCTCAACGACAAGCTCGGGCTCGAGATCAGCGAATTCGGCCCCGAACGCGTCGTGGGCAGCATCCCGGTCGAGGGGAACCTCCAGCCCTACGGTCTCCTCCACGGCGGGGCGAACGCCGTCGTCGCCGAGGCGCTCGGCTCGATGGTCTGCGCGCTCAACGCCGGCACCGACAAGGCGACGATGGGCCTCGAACTCTCGTGCACCCACCATCGGGCGGTCCGGTCCGGGCGGGTGACCGGTGTCGCGACTCCGGTGCACGTCGGGCGCGGGACCGTCACCGCCGAGATCGTGCTGACCGACGACCAGGGCCGCCGCTCGTGCACGGCGCGGCTGACGTGCGTGGTGCGGGAGCGGCCGCCGGGCGCCTGATCGGTCCGGCCCCTCCGGAGTGTCATGAAAGGGTCGTTCAGGACGTTTTTCGTCCTGAACGACCCATTAATTACCAAGGCGACACCCCCGCTCACCGGGGGGCGCAACTAAAATAAGGGCCCCTTCCTTGCGCCTAGGTACATGAAGGGGGCCTTCACGTACCTTGAGCGGCGTGGATCTCGACACGGCTCAGGTGCGGGCGTTCGTCGCGACCGCCGACCACGGCCATTTCGGTCGCGCGGCAGAATCCCTCTACCTGACGCAACAAGCGCTGTCGAAGCGGATCCGCAAGCTCGAGGACGCCTTGTCGGTCCAGCTCTTCCGCCGCACCAACCGGTCCGTCGAGCTGACCCCCGACGGCGACCGCTTCCTCCCGCACGCGCGCGAGCTGATCCGCGCGGCGGACGCCGCCGTCGCCGCGATGGGACTTCAGGACCGGCCACCCCGCCTCGACGTCATCGACCCGCGCCTCGCCCCCATGTACATGCTGCGCCGCGTCGCACAGCGGGATCCGGACCTCGCCGTAGAACGCGTCGCAGGTCGGGGGCTCGTCAACGCCCTGGACCCGCTGGTCCGCGGCGAGATCGACCTCGCGTTCGGCCGCGTCGCGGATCTCGGCCGTGAAGTGCCGCCAGAACTCGAACATCGCCTCGTCCGGCTCGAACCGCTGGTCGCCCTCCTCGCGCCGGAACATCCGCTGGCGGGCAGCGATGTCCTGAAATTGTCCGATCTCCGGGGTGACGGCATCTGGATTCCGCAATTGGGCGGCCCGGTCGAATGGCTTTCTTATTTGCAACGCCTATGCAAAGAATTCGCCGTCCCGATCGACGACTCCGGGGTCAGTTACGACCTCAGACACACCCTGGAACAGACCCGTTACGGGAAGCAGCGGGTCACCCTCGCCGGCGCCGACATGGACCTCGCTTCCGATCTCAACCTGCGGGTCCTGCCCTTCGAACCGTCGCCGCTGTTCCCGTGGTCGGTCGTGTGGCGGCGCGGCGAAGGCCCGGCCCTGCGGCGCCTGCTGGCGCTACTGGGCCGGACCGGCCACGAAGAAGGTTGGTGCGCCTACGATCCCGAACGATCCTGGCTGCCGGACGACGACCTCAGACAGCTAGGTGCCGGGCGAACCAGCGCGTGAGCTCGGCGTCGACCAGCTTCGCGTGTTCCGTCTGCGGAGCGGGTTCGAGGCCGGGCGCCTCGGCGAACTCGTGCGCCATCCCCGGGATCGTCACGAGCTCGGATCGCCCCTCCCCCAGCGCCTTGTGCAGCGCGGCCGCCGGTTCGGTGATCGAGACGTCGTCCTCCTCGCCGATGACGAGCAGCACCGGCGCGGTCAGTTCGTCGGCCCGCCGCACGTAGTCGTACTCGTCCGCGACCGCGCGGGACCGGTCAGACCAGTGATAGGTGACGTCGTAGACCCGCTCGTTCGCCGCGATCACCGGCGCCAGCTGGGTCACCGGGTTCACCAGCGCGGCCGCGGCCACCGGGATCTCGGCGCGGGTCAGCATCTGCAACGCGACGCCGCCGCCCTGCGAACCGCCGACCAGCCCGACCGGACCGTCCTCAATGGACAAGCGGGTGCGCAGCTCCGCCACCGCCGCCGGGAATTCGGCTTCGACCTGCCTGGTGAGCGGTTCGACGACGTTGAGCACGTTGTCCTCGCTCGCAAGGCGGAAGAAGCCCTCGAAACCGCCCTCAGGGAAACGTTTCCCGGTCAGCGGCAACCCGAGGTGCACTCGCCACGCGCGCAGTTCCCGCATCGGCAGCGCCGCCGCCATGGCCGCCTCGCTGAACGGCGCGCCCAGCAAGTGCCAGGTCAGCACCAGCGGCGCCGGGCGCTCCAGGTCCGACGGCGGCAAAGCCACGAACGGGACTCCCGCCGCCACGCCTTCGATCGCTTCGCCCATTTCGACGCTCATCGTCATGTTCTCCCAGGTCCTTCGCGGTTTTTCCGGCTCTGGGAACAGCTAACCGCGAGGCCGGGGCCGGGATCCAACAGCCGTTCGGGCCCCGATGACAACCATCGGTTGTCGTGCCACGAGAGAAGGGAGGGCACGCTTGACGCCCTTTGGGGCAGCATTGCTACGACGAACGGGCGCCCCCGAAGGAGGGGAAAGCCGCAAGATACGCGGCCGAAACATGATCATTACCCACGAGCATGATCGACGTGGTAGCGGTGAATCCCCAGCGTGACCAGCGAAGACCTGCCAACCGGCAACATTCGCCTTTTCGTGCAATTCGTTCTGGTTTCGACCGTCACGATGTGGACACAGAGTGATGGGCGTCTGTCCAGATCATGGCAGAGGGGGATATCTTCCTGCCCTAACCTAGCCCCTGTGTCGGGGGCAACGCCTACCGGCGGCTGGTTGGTCATGGGAGGTAGTCGGTGTCAGGAGTGCGTTTTGGACGGGTTTTCGCCGTCGCGGCGGCTGCGTCGCTGGCGCTGGCGGGCTGCGCGGGCGGCAGCACGTCCGGTGGCGGTGACAGCAGCACGCTGAAGATCGGGTTCATGGGTGACCTCACCGGTGAGAACTCCGGGATCGTCATCCCGCCCCGCAACGGCGCGAAGCTCGCTATCGACGAGTACAACAAGACGAACCCGGCGACCAAGCTGGAGCTCAAGGAATACGACAGCCAGGGCAAGCCCGAGCAGGCGACGTCGCTGATCGCGACCGCCGTCGGCCAGGACAAGATCACCGCGCTGATCGGCCCGGCGTTCTCCGGCGAGTCGAAGGCCATCGGCGGTCAGCTGGAGCAGAACAAGATCCCGAGCGTTTCGCCGTCGGCCACCAACGCGGGCCTCGCCGCGAACGGCTGGAAGTACTGGCACCGCGTCGTCGCGAGTGACGCCAGCCAGGGCCCGGCCATCGCCAACTTCCTCATCACGGCGAAGTCGCCCAAGAAGGCCTACGTCATCTCGGACGACCAGGAGTACAGCGTCGGCCTGGCTGACAACTTCGAGAAGACCTTGAAGGAAAAGAACGTCCCGACCGAGCGCGACAAGTTCGCCAAGGACGCGTCGGACTACTCCTCGACCGTGCAGAAGGTCAAGGCCGCGAACCCGGACATCATCCTCTTCGGCGGCTACTACGCCCAGGGTGGCCGTCTGCTCAAGCAGCTGCGTGACAGCCAGGTGACCGCCGTCTTCGCCACCGGCGACGGATCGCTCGACGCTCAGCTCGTCAGCGGCGCGGGTGCCGCGGCCGCCGAGAAGGCCGTCGTCGGCTGCCCCTGCAACATCCCGGACGCCGGCTCCACCGACGAGTTCAGCACCAAGTACAAGGCCGCGTACAACGTCGACCCGGCGATCTACTCGAGCGAGGGCTACGACGCCGCGACCGCCATCATCAACGCGGTCAAGGCGGGCAACACCACCGCCGAGAAGATCAACGAGGCCCTCAAGACGATCGACTTCAAGGGTGTCTCGAAGCAGGTCAAGTTCAAGGAGAACGGCGAACCGTCGACGGACGCGATCAACGTCTACCAGGTCACCGGTGGCGTCCTCAAGAACCTCGGCGTCTCGACCGAAGCCAAGCTCAACGGCTGACGGAGCAGGTAGGAACACCTAACGGAAGCGGGGGCGCTGTGCGGGCACAGCTCCCCCGCTTCCCGTAAATGTGGCGAAATATCGCCCCGTCCCGTAAGGCATCCACGTCATGCTTCAAGATCTGCAAGCCCAGTTCCTCGGTAGCACCATCGGCGGACTGGTCGCCGGAAGCATCTACGCCCTCATCGCCCTCGGCTACACAATGGTCTACGGCGTGCTCCGGCTCATCAACTTCGCGCATTCCGAGATCTTCATGATCGGGACGGTCACGTCCCTGTTCGTCCTCATCACCATCGCCGGCGGCACCGCCCCGATCACGCTCGGCGTGTTCGGGATGATCGCCGTGCTGCTGCTGATCATCATCGCTTCGGCCGCCGTTTCCGGTGGTGCGGCGGTCCTTCTGGAGCAAGTGGCCTACCGGCCGCTCCGCAAGAAGGGCGCGACCCGGCTGGCCGCGCTGATCTCCGCCATCGGCGCCTCCCTGTTCCTCCAGGAAGCGTTCGGACTGCACATCATCGAATGGATCACCGGCAAGTCCGGCCGTGTCCAGCAGAACGCGCCGCGGTTCATCCCGCACGAGGAGCTGTTCCACATCGGCAACGGCGTGGTCCGCACCGACCACGTGTTCGTCGTCGTCGGCGCCGTGATCATGATGATCGCCCTCGACCAGCTGGTCAGCCGCACCCGCATCGGCCGCGGTATCCGTGCCACGGCACAGGATCCCGAAGCCGCCGTGCTGATGGGCGTCAGCATCGACAAGATCGTGCGTCTCACCTTCCTGCTCGGTGGCGCCATGGCGGGTGTCGCCGCGGCGCTGTACGTCATGGAATACGAGAACACCGACTACCGCATCGGCTTCCTCCTCGGCATCAAGGCGTTCACCGCGGCCGTGCTGGGAGGTATCGGCAACCTGCGAGGGGCGCTGCTCGGTGGCATCGTGCTCGGTCTGGTGGAGAACTGGAGTTCGATCTTCTTCGGTTCACAATGGAAGGACGTCACCGCCTTCGTGGTACTGGTGCTGGTCCTGATGTTCCGTCCCACCGGCATCCTCGGTGAATCGCTGCAGCGGGCACGCGCATGAAGGGCAACGAAGAAGTGGCTGAAAAGTCCTCAGAGAACGGGAAGCCCGCGCGCGCCGGGTTCCACCCCATCGACGGTATGCGGGATTGGTGGGCCGACGCTCCGCATTGGCAGCGTTATGGCGTCTACATTCTCCTGATCGTGGGCGCGCTGATCCTGCCCGCACCCGCCATCGGTTCGTTCATGTCCCCGGATTCGGACTGGACGAGCGTCCTGATCTTCCCGGTCGGGATCTACATCCTGCTGGCGATCGGCCTGAACATCGTCGTCGGTCACGCGGGCATGCTCGACCTCGGTTTCGTCGCGTTCTTCGCGATCGGCGCCTACACCCTCGCCGTGATGGGCACCAAATACGGCTGGGATTTCTGGGGATGCCTCGTGCTCGGCATCTTCCTGGCGGCGATGTCGGGGGTCATCCTCGGCGCTCCGACGCTCCGGTTGCGCGGCGATTATCTGGCCATCGTGACACTCGGCTTCGGTGAAATCGTCCGGATCACCGCGACCAACACCGACTCCATCGGTGGCGCCCGCGGTATCACCAACGTCCCGCACCCGGACGCGATGTTCGGTGTCGAGTTCCTGCTCGACCCGGCGCCGTACTACTACCTGGTCCTGGCGGCGATCGTGATCGCGATCGTCTTCTCGGTGCGGCTGCACCGAAGCCGCGTCGGCCGGGCGTGGGCGGCGATCCGCGAGGACGAGGACGCCGCCGAACTGATGGGTGTCCCGACGTTCAAGTTCAAGCTGCTGGCGTTCGCCATCGGCGCCATGCTCGGCGGGATGGCCGGTGTGGTCTACGCCAGCAAGGCCGTCTTCATCGAGCCGAACAACTTCCCGTTCATCCTGTCCGCGACCATCCTCGCGGCCGTGGTGCTCGGTGGCGCGGGCAACCTGCCCGGTGTCATCCTCGGCGCGTTCCTCGTCGCCTGGCTCCCGGAGCGGTTCCGTATCGTGCAGGAGTACCGCATCCTGTTCTTCGGCGCCGTGCTGGTGCTGATGATGGCGCTGCGGCCGGAGGGCCTGCTGCCGTCCCGGCAGCGCAAGGCGGAACTACGTGAAGGAACGGGCGGGATGGGTGCCATGGGCGCCGAAGTCGCGGGTCCGGATTCCGAGGCTTCGGCGGAGGTGACGAAATGAGCGCACTGCTCGAATTCGACAGCGTGACCATGCGCTTCGGCGGCGTCACGGCCTTGAAGGGCGTCGACCTCGCCATCGACCAGGGTGAGATCTTCGCGCTGATCGGGCCGAACGGCGCGGGCAAGACCACCGTGTTCAACGTGATCACCGGCGTCTACCAGCCGACCGAGGGCGAGGTGCGCTTCGCGGGCACCAAGGTCAGCGGGATGAAGCGGTTCAAGATCAACCAGACCGGGATCGCCCGCACGTTCCAGAACATCCGGCTGTTCCACAACATGTCGGCGCTCGAGAACGTGATGGTCGGTGCGGACTCGCACCACAAGACCGGCGCGATCTCGGCGACGCTGGGCCTGCCCGTGCACCGCAGGGAAGAGAAGCGGGGCCGCGAGCTGGCGAGGGAACTGCTGGACTTCGTCGGCATCGGACGGGTCGAGCACAACACCGCGAAGAACCTCTCCTACGGCGACCAGCGCCGGCTGGAGATCGCGCGTGCGCTCGCGACCGACCCGAAGCTGCTGCTGCTCGACGAGCCCGCCGCCGGGATGAACCCGGCGGAGAAGAACTCGCTGCAGCAGCTGATCCGCAAGATCCGGGACGACGGCCGGACCGTGCTGCTCATCGAGCACGACATGGGCTTGGTCATGCAGATCGCCGACCGGCTGGCCGTGCTCGACTTCGGCCAGAAGATCGCAGAAGGGCTCCCCCACGAGGTGCAGAACAACCAGAAGGTGATCGAGGCTTACCTGGGGGTGGCGGAAGATGCTTCTTGAGGTTCAGGACATCAACGTCCACTACGGGAAGATCGCCGCGCTCAAGGGAATGACCATCGAGGTCGGCGAGGGCGAGATCGTTTCGCTCATCGGGGCCAACGGCGCCGGCAAGACCACGACGCTGAAGACGATCTCGGGCCTGCGTCCGCTGACCAGCGGCCGGATCCTCTTCGACGGCAAGGACATCTCGAAGACGCCCGGGCACAAGCGGGTCGAACTCGGGATCGGCCAGTCGCCGGAAGGCCGGGGCGTGTTCCCCGGTATGACGGTGCAGGAGAACCTCCTGATGGGTGCCTACACCCGGAAGGACGACCTGAAGGCCGACCTCGACGAGGTCTACGAGCTGTTCCCGCGGCTGAACGAACGCAAGACCCAGTTCGGCGGCACGATGTCCGGTGGCGAGCAGCAGATGATCGCCATCGGCCGCGCGCTGATGACCAAACCCAAGGTGCTGCTGCTCGACGAGCCGTCCATGGGCCTGGCGCCGATGCTGATCGCGCAGATCTTCGACATCATCCGCGAGATCAACAAACGCGGGACCACGGTCCTGCTGGTGGAGCAGAACGCGCAGCAGGCGCTGAAGCTCTCCGACCGCGCGTACGTGCTGGAGACCGGTGAAGTGGTCAAGAGCGCCCGCGGCGCCGAGTTGCTGGACGACCCGCAGGTGCGGGCCGCCTACCTCGGTGGCGACCTGGGCGTCTGACGCCTTTTGTCGGAAGGGCCCCGTCGCTTTCGCGGCGGGGCCCTTTCTTTTCGGTGCGATAAGGCGAGTATCGGTACAGGTGGTCGTGAGTGGCAAATGTCGTTAGGGCGGACCAGCATCTACCTATCTACGTCTGACCTGTGCGAGGGTGGCGGTTCAGCGTCTGCCGGGCTCGACGGTGCGGGAATTGGGACGTTGAACGTCCCAATTCCTTCACCGTGGGGTCGCCCGGCTTCGGACCTTGATCAACGGAGGATCCGGGACACTCAACGTCCCCGATCCTCCACACTCGACCGGTCACACCAGTGGCCAGGCAAAGACGAGTCCGTCAGAACCAGCCTTGCAACTCACGACCACCAGGGCCTCTCGTCCGCCTCGGCCAAGGTTGCGAAAGTGGCTTTCACAACGCCCTCTGCTCAGCCCAGCTTGATGTCGGTCCCGGTGAGGTTCTTCATGTCCGTCAGCGTCGGACCGCCGAAAGCCCGCAGCACCAAGGGTTTCGCCTCTTTCGGCAGGTCGAAGTAGAGGTCGAACTCGACCCGTACGCCTCGCCCGAGCTCGAACTTGTCGGGCTGCCGCTTGATGGTCATGGCCTGGTTGTCGACGGCGATCACGGCGCCGGAATCGGTGAGGAGTTGCTGGCGCCGGGTGTCGAAGACAATTCCGGACACGCCCTTCCCCGTCACCACCAGCCGGAGGCGGACGAACCGCCCCTTCGCTTCGAACTCGGTGTGGCTGCCGGTGAGACTGGGCAGTCCGGCGGCCAGTCCGATGACGGAGAACTCGGTCTCGCCGTTGAGCACCGGCGGCAGGTGCAGCGCGGTCTCGTCCGGCCGGACCTCCCGCGCGGGGAGGTCGTACACGGGTTTGGCGGGCGGCTGTGCCTGCTCGCCGGAGCAGCCGGCCAGCAGGAGGACCGCGGCCGCGGCCATTGTCAGGCACTTTCTCATCCGGCGATCTCCACGCTCAGGTATTGCCACCCGCCGACCTCCGGCAGCCGGACCGCGCCGACGTCCTCACCGGGCCGGAAACGCACCGTCGTGCCGGTGGTGCCGTCGTCCGCGATCGGCGTCAGATCGGTGACCGGGACGCCGCGTTCGTACCGCTGAGTCCAAGAGCCGTTGTGACGCCGGTTGGTGTGCACGAGCCAGTCGCTCAACGCCGCGACGACCGACATTCCGTGCCGCGGATGGCCGTCCGGCAACGTTTGCGCGTCAGGAAAGCCGAAGAAGCGCAGATCCTTGGTCGACATGACCGGTTTCTTCACGAACCCGCCGCTCCCGTCAGCACGGGTGGCGGTGCCCCGGCCGTTGTCCGCCACGGAGACCGAGCCATCGGGATGGACCGTGACGATGGCGTGCCCACCGCCGGCGCTTTCCGCCTCCTCGGCCGCGTAGGCGAGTACTTCGAGGACGAGATGACCGACCCCGCCGGGCGAGAATTCCCCCGGGTTCCGGCGAATGCGCGCCAGATGGTCGTGGTCCACGGAACCGGCCCAGTCGTGCGTGGTGTCGCCCCGTCGCGCGCTCGTGTCACTCACCCTGCCATTCTCCTACGGCTACTGTGCGATTGTGGAGTTACGACGTCTTCGATATCTGTGCGCCGTGGCGGAGGAAGGGCATCTCACCCGCGCCGCGGAGCGCCTCGGCATCCGGGCGTCGTCGCTCAGCCAGCAGATCATCGCGCTGGAACGGGAACTGGACGCGACGCTGTTCGTCCGTACCCAGGCGGGCATGACACCCACCGCCGCCGCGCTGGCGCTGCTCCCCCACGCCCGCCGGATGCTGGAGGAAGCCGAGCTGGGCGCACAAGCCGTGCGCGAGACCGTGGACAGGCCGCTCCGCGTCGGCGTGACACCGGGCGCGCCGCCGTCCGTGCTCCCCGCCCTGCACGCGGGAGCGGTGGAGATCGACGACCTCTCCGCCGCGCGGCAGCTCGAACTCCTGCGCCGGGGCGCGCTCGACGCCGGTCTTCTCGCCCTGCCGGAGGCGGTGGACGGCCTGCGGGTCGTCGTCGTGAGCGAGAGACCGCTGGGGGTGCTCGTCTCCGGCACCCATCCCCTGGCCCGGCTCGACGAGGCGGGCTGGGACGACCTCACCGGGCTGGACCTCCTTCTGTACAACCGGGAACTGGCGCCGGGCTATCACGACGCGCTGCTCGCGGCGGTCGGCTGGCGGCCGCCCCGGGTGCGCTCCGGGCCACCTCGGCGGACGCTGTTCGTCGCCGAATTGCGGCATGGCGGCGACGTCGTCGCCTTGCGCCCCCGGGAAGAACCGGCCGAAGGTCTGCGGTGGCTTCCGCTGCGGGAAGCGCCCGTCGTCCGGCACGCGCTCGTGTGGGATCCGGCGCACGCGTCTTCGGACCGGATCGCGGCGCTGCTATGACGGCGCCCACAACGGATTCGCGCGCCGCGGGCCCGGCCTCGCCTGTTCGGTGATCCCGAACGGCCGTTCGGATCCGCCTCGTGGACGACGATCCCGTTTCGCGATTACCTCACGGTGTTCGAGAACGAAGGAGAATCGTCATGCGACAGTGGGGTTTCGTGTACTTGGCCGACGGCTGCGATCCGGAGCGGGACGTGTCCCGTGTGGACACCGGGGCCTGCCTGACGGTGCTGGTCGGTGTCGGCGAGGTGGACCAGGTCGTGGCCGTGGCCGAACGGCTTGTGGCCGAAGGGGCGCAGCTGATCGAACTGTGCGGAGCTTTCGGTCCCGTGTGGACGGCGCGGGTGATCGACGCGGTGGGAGCCCGGGTTCCGGTCGGAAGCGTCATGTACGGCGGCGAGGCCACGAAGCAGCTTCACGACCTGTTCGGCCTCGGGGCCTAGCAGTCGTCGTCGTGGACGGCTTCGACACAGGCGCCGGGCTCGGCATGGCCCGCGGCCTGATACAGCAGGTTGTACAGCGTCTCGCGCTGATCGTTGTCGAGCGCGCCGAGTACCTGGTCCTCGACCGAGGCGAGCGCGAACTCGGCTTTGACGAGCTGTTTGAGGCCGACGTCGGTGAGTTCGACGATGTGCCGCCGCCGGTCCCGCGGTGACCGCTTGCGTTCGATCAGGTTCGCGGACTCGAGGTCGTTGAGCAGCCCGACGACGTTCGTGCTGTCCATCTCCAGCGTCTTCGCGAGGTCCTGCTGCGAGCAGCCGTCGAGGTCGCGCAGCACGGTGAGCGCGACGAGATGCCGGGGACGCAGGCCGAGCGGGGTCAGGACGGTCTCGCTGCGCAGCCGGATCCGGCGGGTGACGTGGTCGAGCAGCGCGCCGCAGCGATGCGGGGGCTGGTTCACGACCGGGAGTTCGGACACGCGTCAAGTGTACGTTCCCACATGATGACCGACACAGGATCAATGGTTTGCGTTACACAAACTATCTATGCGAGATTATAGGTATGACGCATCTGCTGCACATCGACTCGAGCATCACCGGCGAGCACTCGACCAGCCGCGGCCTCACCGCGCGGGCCGCCGCGGCCTGGCGCGCCGCGCATCCGGAAGGCACCGTCACCTACCGCGACCTGGGCGCCGAGCCGCTGCCGCATCTGGACGCGGCGACCCACTTCTCCAGGACCGTGCCGCCGGAACAGCACACGCCGGAGCAGGCCGCGGGCTGGCGGCTCATCAAGGAACTGGTCGACGAGGTCAAGGCTGCCGACACGGTCCTGCTGGGCCTGCCGCTCTACAACTTCGGCCCGCCGAGCACGGTCAAGTCCTGGGTCGACCACCTGATCGCGCCCGGGCTGTCGATCGACCCCGAGACCAACCAGGGTCTGCTGGGCGGCCGTGACTTCATCGTCCTGGCCTCGCGCGGCGGCGGTTACGGCGAAGGCACCCCGCGCGAAGGCTGGGACCACGCGCAATCGTGGATCCCTCACGGCGTTTCGCTGACCGGGCTCGAACCGCGGTTCGTCACCGCCGAGCTGACCATGGCGAAGGTCAACCCGGCGATGGCGGACCTGATCCCGCTCGCCGACGCCAGCCTGGCCGAGGCCGAGCGCGTCATCGACGCGCTGTGGACGCCCGTCGCGGCTTGAACGCGTGGGCAGTCAAGGGGGTCGTGAGTGGGTGGGGGGGGGGGTTTACGCGCACCCCCCCCCCCCACGCCAACCCCAAGCCCCCCCCCCACCAGAAGGCAAGGGAGGTTT
>NZ_JBHXJK010000005.1:0-3383 GCF_042723255.1 Amycolatopsis thailandensis | reverse complement strand
GGTGAGGACGGTTAGAACCGTCCTCACCACTCACGAGACGTCACGCGATACCCGCCGCGAACACGTGCATCGCGGTGTTGGACGGAAGCGTCACCGCGACGACCTCCTTCCCCGCGGTCAGCGGGACGGAGTTCGCGAACACCCGGTACGGCGTGGTCGGATAGGCCGCCCCGGCGCGGGTGTTCTTGCCCATCACGGTCGCCACCGTCGTCGCGCCGTACTGGGCGGGATCGGCGCAGCACCAGTTGGGGAAGCCGAGCTCGGCCTGACTCGTGGTGCCGTCGGCGTAGCGGACGACGACGGTGCCCTTCGCCGTGCCCGTGCCGGTCCCCGTCAGCACCAGCTTGCCGCCCGTCCCCCGCACCGCGATGGTCTGACCGGACGCGAGGACGTTGTCCTTCTGCCCGGTGCCGGTTTCCGGCCAGGTCAGCTGAGCACCGAGGGCGGTGAAACCCGCACCGGGTTTGAGACCGGCTTCGGCGAGACCTTCGGCCCGGAGACTGCTGCCGCCGCCGTCGATGTCCCCCACCGCGACGTGGGCCGCGTCGGTGACGCCGACGTTGCCGTAGGCCGCGGCGAGCGAACCGTGCGGGACGGTGACCGTCACCGAGTCGGTGACCCGGTTCTCCCCGAGCCGCGCCTTGTACGACGCCGACGCGGTGAGCTGGTAGTCGTCCGGTTTGATCCCCGCGTCCGGCGTCACCTTGACCGGGACCTGGACGGTCTTGCCGGGCATCACCAGTCGCGGCCCGGCGGGCACCTCGACGCGAAAGCCGTTGGTGGGCACGGAGAACGAGACATCCCGGACCGGCAGCGGCGTGCCGTTGGTGAAGCTCAGCGTGCCCGTCGCGGTCTGCCCGGGACCGGCGACCGCCGGCACGGACAGGGCGACCGAACCGTTGCGGTCCTCGGGGAAGATCCCGCCGACCGCGCTCGTGCCGAACAGCCGGACGTCCTGGCGGTCACCGGCGCCGATCTTGCCGGTCTTCACCCTGGCGACCCCGCCGGTGGCCGGATCGAACCACCAGCCCGACGGCGCCGCGTCCAGTTCGGCCTTGCTGCCGTACTGCCGCAGGATCGAGGTCCCGGCGAGGACGGTCGCGGGCTTGCTTCCCGTGTGGACGGTCAGCTGGTAGTTCCGCGACGCGGGCTTTCCGGCGTAGGAACCGGAACTCGCCCCGATCCCCACCGTCACCGTGCCCAGCCCGGACGTCGGCGCGTCGACGGTGAAGGTCTGCTTCGCCTGGTCACCGTTCTTGTACGCCCTGGTCACGCCGTCGTCTTCGGTGAGCGTGAACGAACCCTTGCCCTGCGGGTAGACGTCGAGGTCGAGCACGCCCTTGTCCCGGGTCTGCCACGACTTCGTGCCCTCGGCCCACATCGGCACCACGGCACCGGCGCGGACGAACAACGGCAGCGTGTCGAGCGGCGCGTCGTAACCGTCCACAGTGGTCGGTCCGGTGTAGGTCTTGCCGCTCCAGTAGTCGACCCAGGTGCCCTTCGGCAGGTAGATGCCGTTGCGGACGGTGGAGTTCTCGTACACCGGCGCGACGAGGAAGTCCTTGCCGGACAGGAACTCGTACTTCGCCTTCTCGCCCCAGACGTTCGGGTCGTCGGGGTATTCGAGCGCGAGCGGGCGGACCTGGCCGACGCCGGTGGCGTGCGCGTCCACCGAATGGCTGTAGGTGTAGGGCAGCAGCCGTTCCTTGAGCAGCAGGTACTTGCGGTTGATCGAGGTGAACGGCTCGCCGTACTTCCACGGCTGCTTGTCCGAAGCGGCCCAGCCGTCCATCGTCATCGAGACCGGCAGGAAGGCCTTCCACTGCAGGTCGCGGACGTAGGTCTGCGGGCTGCCGCCGAAGATGCCGTCGATGTCGCCGGTGTTGTACGCGATACCCGAGGTCGTCGCGCCGGCGTAGGTCGGGATCTGCCACTTGATGTAGTCGTAGGAGCCTGCCTGGTCGCCGCTCCACAGCACGCCGCAACGCTGCGCGCCCGCCCAGCTCACCGGCGTCCAGACGAAGCCGCGCGCGTCGCTGTTGTCCTCGATGCCCTTGTGCGCGGTGTCGCACGCGTCGAGCGCGAACTGATAGCCGGGGCCGACCCACGCGACGTCGAGTTTGCGGACCCGGACCCCGGCCTTGACCTCTTCGACCTGGTTCGGGACACCGTTCTCGGTCCACAGCCCGAGCTGCATGTTGTTCTTGCGGAGGCCTTCGCCGGTCTGCTGGAGGTTTTCGTACCCGCAGCCGTAACCGTCGTTGACGAGCATCCAGCCGTTGGGCATCCCGTGCTCGGTGTAGCCCTCGGCGACCTTCACCGCGTCCAGCGTGTGCCGCTCGCCGCGGTTGGCGTTGTGCAGGTAGCAGTCGGCGTCACCGTGCTCCAGCCCGTAGAGCGGGGGCAGGAAAGGCTTCCCGACCAGGTCGGTGTAGCCGGTGATGACGTCCTTGAGCCCGTTGCCGACGACGTAAGTCGCGTCGAAGCGACGCTCGTCGTGCGTGGTGCGCACCGGCTCGGTGAAGGCGTACTTGCCTTGCGCGAAGGTGTTGCGCAGCACGCCGTATCCCGCCGTGGAGGCGTAGAACGGCTGCGAATTCGGGGCCCCGCCGTCATTCCAGTTGTAGTCCGCGAAGATCCGGATGGTCTGGTCGCGGTGGCTGAAGCGGCCGTTCTGCTCGCCTCCGCCGACGAACTGCTCGGTCGCCGTCCGCGCCAGGGTCTGCGTGGTCGCTTTGTCGGTCCAGGACAGCGGCGCCGATTCCTCCCAGAGGCGCTTGCGGTCCGCGCCGTCGTACAGCGCGAGCCGCATCGGGTGCTTGTACGCCCGCAGCGTGGCCTTGGCCGTGGAAACCGCCCAGTAGTCCCCCTTGTCGACCTTCTTCGGCGTGACCTCGCCGGTGCGCGGCAGCACGATCTTGCTCCCGGCCGGGTCGGTGAACTTGCCGTCCGGCCCGAGCCAGACCCGGACGGCGCCTTCGGCCGGGAAGCTGACGCGAACCGCGTCGCTCCCCGAATTCAGGGTGACCGTGGGGCCGTCGGCGGAGATCCCGGTCAGATCGCCCAGCTTGCCGGCCGCGGCCGCGGCCGGATCGGCGTGGGCGGCGACCGGGGAAAGCCCGAGAAGGGCCACTGCAGCCAGCGAACTCAGGGATTGCGCAACTCTGCTCATTCAAGACACCTTTCGCGCATGAATACGCAATAGGGTCTCTGTATAGCGCACGGTTCGCGCAAAGTCATCCGCCGAAGCGGTGCTGCCGACTTTCGTCGGGTCGGACGAAGATCCTTATGTGGCAGGGAGTCTTCGTGCCCTGGATGTCATGAAAGGGGCTTTCAGGACAGATTTCGTCCTGAAAGCCCCTTTCATGTCACTCGGGAACGGA